>JBCDHN010000615.1:0-3065 GCA_038749915.1 Verrucomicrobiota bacterium
CACCTCAAAGTCGTGGATTTTTCTGTGGTGCAGGCGGTATGAGTTTCGGGCTTCAAGAAGCCGGTTTAAGGGTAATAGCGGGGATCGACCAAAATAAAAGCCGGCCAAAAGGATTCCGAAGACTCTCTGCATATCGCGGCTATTTTGTCAGACCTCAACCTCCGGCAAATCAAAAAAATTCGGAAACCCTTTATCACCAACCGCGCGAGCGGTGATATCAACAACATCGACTTTCATCAAATCCGGCCATCGGGTGAACCCTTCGAGCAGTGCCGGATCGTGGCGCGCAAGACGGCGGATGCAGGTTGGCGGCCGAAAGAAGGAACTCGAGAAGGAGAAGTGTCTGGGCGCTTTTTCTGAGAGATTTGGCGCTGGCTAGACCAGTGGCTCCACGGCTTCATCTCATGCCGGAATCGTTGGAGAGGGGCAAGTAATTTGGCAGGCTGCTGATTTGCTCACTTGATTTCGACGTCGACCGATGTCCCAAGTAGGGCAGGCCCGTAGCAAGAGCTACCATTGTGAGCGATCCAAACAGTCCTAACAATACCCCGCCCGTGGAAGATGCAGACAAGGTTACTTCGTCTCTGTTTGAACCTCCGTCGGTGGAAGCCGTGAATCAGGAATTGCCGGATTACGAACTCAGCACGCTGTTTTCGTTTGATCGGACCGGGGCTCTGTATCGCGGTCGCCAACCCAAGTTGGACCGGGACATCTGTCTCAAGCTTCTCCCTCCCTTGGCTGGCCCGGATCAAGAGGCCTACGCAGAGGCTTTTCTGCATGAGGCCAAAACGATGGCTTCGCTGAACCATCCCCATATCGTCAAGGTCCATAATTTTGGCCAGACACAGTCAGGGCTTTTCTTTTTTGTAATGGAGTATGTAGAAGGCTCGATTCTTCGTCGTGAAGTGAACGCGGGGAGGGTTCAATTGGAACACATTTTCGCTTGGGTGCCTCCGGTCTGCGAAGCGCTGCAGCACGCGCATCTACAAGGGGTGGTCCATTGTGATATTCGTCCCAAAAATATTCTGTTTACCAACGAAGGCGAAGTAACGGTTGCCAATTTTGGTTTGGCAAGGGTTCAGGGACAGCGCCCCGAATTCACAAGTTCAACGGTGGCTGGGGTGACCGTGTCCACCATGGATTATGTCGCACCCGAAACGAGCGAACCGGGTGTAATGTTTGATGTCCGCGCGGACATTTATTCGCTTGGAGTGATGATTTACGAGATGATCACCTACCAACTTCCCGGATCAGGTTACCAACCGGTTTCAGAAGCCTTTGGTGTGGATGCACGGTTTGATACGATCATTGATGGAGCACTACGCCCGAACCGTGAATCCCGCTTCCAAACGGTTATGGACATCAGCGGCTGGCTCTCGGCAATCCATGGTTTGTGAAGAACTGTCTCCTTTTTCTAGAGGTGACGAGTCAGATCAAAATGGCGTTCGCAATCAGCTTTAAATGATCTTAGATGGTGCGTTAGAAAAAAGTTATGGTTTGTCTGATCGCGTCGGCATGGCGGCGTTCATTTCTTCCAGCCAAGAAGTCAACCGCCCCTCCATCTGTTTGGCAATTCGAGGTCGATTTGCTGCCAGATTTCTCTTTTCTCCAAGATCTTCCTGCAAGTTGTAGAGTTCGAGTACTCTCGAGCCGTAGCGCTTGATCAATTTGTAGTCTCCTTCTCGAACCACGCCTCCGAGTCGGTTCCGTTTGTGAAACGCGTAGTTGGGGTAGTGGAGAAAAAGCGCATCGCGTTTAAACTCGCTGGTTTGCTTCACCAAAGGCAGAATGCTTTTCCCGTCGAGAGGGTGCTCAGGCGTTGGGGAAAGTGCTGCAACCTCGAGCAGGGTGGGATAGCAATCGGTGCTGATGACCGGAGTATTGCAGATGGTTCCCGCTTCGACGACGCCCGGCCATCGAACGATCCAGGGAATCCGGATACCGCCTTCGTAAAGCATGCCCTTGAATCCGCGAAGCGGCCGATTGTCTCCGTTGTAACCGCCATTGTCGGACTTGAAAATGACAAAGGTATTATCGCGAAGGCCCAATTGATCGAGTGCGGTGAGGAAGCGACCGATTTCTCGATCCATCCCCTCGATCATGGCGGCGTAGACGGGATCCTTGATTCCCGGCCCCTTACGCGGCCGATACTTGGCGATCAGTTCTTCGCGTGCTTCGATCGGATAATGCACGGAATAGGGCCACCAGTTCAGAAAGAAGGGCGCGCTCTGATTCTGTTTCACAAAGGCGATGGCCTCGTCGGCAAGGCGTTCCGGAAGATATTCACCTTCGACCTTCTCGGAGAGAGCAGGAATCCGATAGGGAGCAAAATAAGTTGGAGGACCACCACGGAAACATCCACCGATGTTTACCTCGAAGCCCTGTTTTTCAGGTCGCAGGTTAGGTTCAAGAAGTCCCGTTTTGTTGTTCTTTGCCACATAAGAGAGATGCCACTTTCCGATATGGGCCGTGGTATATCCTGAGCTCGATAGGCGCTCGGCAATGGTGGTGTATTTCAGGGGCAGATTGCGGATCGATGACGCTTCCTGGAGATCGGATCCTTCTAAAGTGAATCCATCTTTGTGTCCCGGAGCATGGTTGGTTAGCCGCAACCTGGCCGGGGATTGACCGGTCATCATCGCCGCTCGTGTTGGTGAGCAGACAGCGGCGGCGGCATAGGCGTTGGTGAATCGCATTCCTTCCGCTGCGAGTTGGTCGAGCGCCGGAGTGTCGAGTTTGGTGTTCCCATAGCAATGGAGGTCTTTCCAGCCAAGATCATCCGCCATAATGACAATGATGTTGGGCGGACGCTCCTTGCCATCCGCCGCGATCAAAGGGGAGGAAATCGCGATTGTCCAGATGACGGCTACATTGGAGATATGCTGACGAGACGCTAACATGGTTCTAGAGCGCGGTTTTTGGCGAAGGTAACAGAGTATTATTGCTCCGATGGATTTTTGAGCTTGGCCTTCTCGGCTTCTGCCGCAGCCCTTTCCTCCTCATATCTTTGCTGGTTCTCTTCGAGGAAGAATTGAGCCTCCTTCAGTTTGCGTTCCAGGTCATCA
>JBCDHN010000616.1:0-3062 GCA_038749915.1 Verrucomicrobiota bacterium
CCGAGTCAATGGATAGCTTGCCCAAACGGTTTCCAGATTGGGATCTTCCGTTCGACTATCCAACTGGTAAGCGCGAGTCGCCGCGATGGTTCGAATCAACCTCTGCAGGTCGAACTGATTCGCGATAAGATCGTCTGCCAATATATCCAAGGCTTCCGGAACCTTTTCATCCAATGGTATGTCATCAACGGGATCGACCAAAGCCTTCCCGAACAGGATGGCCCAGACCCGATTTACAGTTGTCCGGGCAAATGCCTTGTTTTCGGGATGGGTCGTCCACAAAGCCAACCGTTCACGGAGATCACCACTGTCCGGCAAGAGTTCAGGTTGAAAGGGAACCATTGCGGCAACGGGTGATTCCTCAGAACTCCCACGATACCGATACTCATAAGTCTTCTCAGAGTTGTCACGAATGCCGGTGAGATCATTTTCTGCCTGAGCAAAGAAAGCCGCGAGTTGGTGAAAATCGGTCTGCTTCCAGCGATCGCCAAGTTTGTCATCATGACACTGCATACAATCAATCCGCACGCCCAAAAAGGCTCTCGTCATCCGCGCCGCCAAATCGACTTCATTGGGACCTTCTTCCTTATTGCTGTTCTCTATCGTTCTCGTCAGAAAGTTGGCAGCCGGGTTCGAAGTCCAAACTCCTTCCGCAGCAATCAGCGACCTTACCAACTCATCATAGGGTCGATTTGCCCTAAACTCATCCGCCAGCCAATTCACCATTCTTCTGCGACGATAAACGAGAAACGGCCCTGCTTCCGTTCCTACATAAGCCCTCGCAAACCGCTCCGCAATGTAGTCTCCAAAGCGAGGATCCTCAAAGAGATGAGCCAACCACCAATCAATCCGATGTTCTTCAGCAACCGCTTCAATGGCTCTGATCTCTTCGAACGACGGAATCGTCCCGATCAGTCCCAGAGAAAGTCTTCGCACGATGGCAAGGCTGTCAGCTTGTGGCGCAGGTTTGAGACCGGCATCAGCCCATTCCCTCGCAATCGCCTGATCAACTTTTGCAACCGTTTCCGACCTTGAATCACCAAGCGTGAGAGATGGATCAAAGCTTTCAGGAATCGGGACGGCCCGAGGCTCCCAAATCGTTCCCAACATCAATGCAATTCCTGCCATAACCAAAACCACAAATCCAGCACTGCGCCGCCAGTGGTTTGGCTTCGACACGCCCGATGCACTGGGAAGCGGTGGCGGGTTGATCGACATGGTTGTAAAATATGACCGGGATATGCAATGATCGGTTACACTTTGTCGAATTGTAACCACAAACGCAAGATCCCGGTCTCAGATTGCTGTGCAGATGATCGCTGAACCGCCTCCTCTTCCCCGAGTCGAACCCGATCTCGAGCCGTCAATGGCGGTCAGAGCGTGGAAGGGGCTGATTTCGGGGCTGGATTGGATCTTCGGGCTCGCCGCCATTGTAGTCGGCCTTGCCATCGTAGCGGCTGTTCCGCTTCTCAACTTTCTGAGTCTAGGATACATGTTGGAGTGCAGCGGACGGGTTGCGAGATCGGGAAGACTTCGCGACGGATTTGTCGGCATCCGCAAGGCATCGATCCTCGGCAGTATCGCAATCTTCGGTTGGCTCATCCTTCTCCCGCTGCGCTTTGTATCGAGCTTGTGGAAAGATGCTCACCTGATCGATGCTTCCAGCCGAACGACACAGGCGATGCTGATCCTGATGATTCTTTTTTCCATCCTGGCATTAGGGCTGATCAGCTGGGCCTGCATTCGAGGAGGTCGGATTCCACACTTTCTGTGGCCCGCTCCCGCTCAGTTCAAACACTGGCTCCTGCATGAAGACGGGAAATTCCAACGGCTCCGCGATGGTTCGATGCTCTACCTCAACAGCCTGCGTTTGCCCTACTATTTCTGGCTTGGAGCTCGTGGCTTTGCCGGAGGTTTGATCTGGCTCGCCCTTCCCGTGGGCATTCTGATGGTCGCAGGGCAATTGCCAAAGGGTCCCGCTTTTGTGGTATCGCTGGTGGGAATCCTCGGACTGACCATCGCGGTGGTCTACCTCCCCTTTCTTCAGGCTCATTTCGCTCGCCACGGACGGTTTCGCTGCCTTTTCGAGCTCGGGGAAGTCCGATCCCATTTTCGGAAAGCGCCATTCGCGTTCTGGATTGCGATGTTCATTACGGTCCTGTTGGCCCTGCCGCTGTATCTGCTGAAAATCGAGATCACCCCCCAAGCTCTGGCTTGGTTTCCCGGCTTGTTCTTTGTTCTCTCCATTCTTCCGGCTCGCTTTCTTTCCGGTTGGGCGATGGGACGGGCTGCGGAGTCGTCAAAACCGGCATTGGGCCTCTTTCGTTGGGCGAGCCGACTTGCCTTTCTGCCCCTGGCGTTCGCCTATGCGTTCTGGGTCTTCCTTATGCAGTATTTCAGTTGGTCAGGTGCCGCGAGCCTCCTCGAACAACACGCTTTCCTCTTGCCTGCTCCGCTTTTGGGTTTGTAGTCGGCGTCGTGAACGTCTACGAATCGAACAAACTGCTGAACGAATATCTGCTCTTCCACTATGGAGCCGATGACGAAATCCTCGGTTGGGAATTTGGCCCAAAATCCGCCCTGGACTTCGCCGTGCGGACCGTGGAAATGACGTTCGACTGGGATCGGGTCGCTCAATCGTCACGGGCTCTTGATATTGGTTGTGCGGTGGGTCGTTCGAGCTTTGAACTCTCAAAGCGATGCCACGAAGTCATCGGCATCGATTTTTCACAGGCATTTGTGGACGCGGCTGAGGAGATTCGTTCTGCGGGAAGTCTGGCTTATGATCGTTTGGAAGAAGGAAATGTCTGGACGCAACAAACCGCAAAACTGCCCCCGGGATCCAATCCGGATGTCGTCAGTTTCGAGCAAGGCGACGCGATGAATTTGCGCAGCGATCTCGGTCGTTTCGACCTCGTTCATGCGGCAAATCTTCTCTGCCGCCTAACGGAACCCAAAAAATTTCTGGCTCGATTAGTCGATTTGGTTAATCCGGGTGGGCAGCTGGTCCTGACCACACCGTGCACCTGGATGGAGGATTTTACGCCACGCCAAAACTGGCC
>JBCDHN010000617.1:0-3060 GCA_038749915.1 Verrucomicrobiota bacterium
TGAGACCCCGGCTGGAACTTCCGAAAAAACGATCGAATTGAAGAAGGACGGAAAGCTCAAAACGGCGACATTCATCATTAGCGACTTCATTGCCTCGGCGGAGAATTTCGATTACGATATTGTTTTTTCCTCACCCAATGGCGCCACCTTAAGCTTCGTGCGGGTTATCAAACTCTAACCGCCGAATTAGGCCCGCGAAGTGCGGCGTTTGACCATCGCGACGAATTCATTAAGCTCCTCTACTTTCAAGATACGCACCACGGTAACGTAAACTGCAACGACGACTCCGATCTCGCTGACTACCTTTTGAAGCAATGACAATGATGAGACCCTTGATTGGAATGCTGGCGGCAACGTTTCTCGCGAATGGCGGTGTTGTGTTTGGAAAGCCTAACATCGTGCTCATCGTGGTCGATGATCTCGGTTGGAATGATGTCGGCTACCACAACCCTGAAATACACACGCCCAACATCGATCGACTCGCCGAGGAGAATGTGGAGCTGAATCGCTTCTACGTCACGCCACAGTGTTCACCAACCCGTGCCGGTTTGCTGACGGGGCGCTATCCGCATCGCTTCGGGATGCTTGATAAGGTCATTTCTCCTACCCAGGCAAACGGAATGCCAGAGGACGAATACACCCTCGCCGAAATGTTGGGAGACGCGGGTTACAAGCACCGGGCCATGATGGGAAAATGGCACCTTGGGCTCAGGAGCGAGGTTTTCCATCCTCTCAATCATGGATTCACCGAGTTCTACGGTCACTACAACGGGGCGATCGATTACTTCCGGTTGGTGAGACGAGGGGAACGCGACTGGCATCGCGACTACGAGCCGTCCGAAGAAACTGGTTATGCGACCCACCTGCTGACTGAAGAAGCGGTGCGCTTTGTGGAGGAATCCAGTGCTGGGGACTCTCCTTACTTTCTCTACCTCGCCTACAACGCGCCGCATTCCCCCCTGCAAGCGCCAGACGAAGACCTCATTGCTGAGGGCTTCGATGAGACGAAGGGGCGCATGAAGACCGATGATATGAACATCGCCCGGAAAGAGGGCGACCTCGACTACGGGAAGAGCGGTACCGGTAACAACAAGCGTCAGACCTTCGAAGCCTGCGTGCGTGCCCTCGACCGGGGCATTGGTCGTGTGATCGAGGCGATCGATGACAGCGGCGAGGGTGATGACACGCTGATTTTCTTCACCAGCGACAACGGCGGAACCGGAACTCATGGCGGAAGTAACACACCCCTCAACGGGAAAAAATTCAGTATCTATGAGGGCGGGGTGCGCGTGCCTGCGGCCGTTCGTTGGCCGGCCAAGCTCAAACAACCCAAGGTGAATGACGACACGCTCTCTTACATTGATGTCTGGCCAACCTTTGCAGCGATCGCGGGCGTTAATAAGGTGGCTAGCGATCTCGATGGCATCGACATGAGTGAGAGTTGGCTCGCGGCTGAGCCCTCATGGGATCGCACGTTATACCTGCGCGAGGGAGGGGTGATCCAGGGAGAGTGGAAGCTCGTCGCGATGGGAAAAACGGCTCCTGAAGACGGCGAATTGTTCAATCTCAAGGAAGACCCTAACGAAACGAACAACCTCGCCAAGCAGATGCCGGAGAAAGTCCGCACCCTCGCCGAATTGGTCCGTGAGTATCAGGCGCTGAAAGGGCCAGCTTTCACTTCCAACTACAAAGGCGACTGGCCGCCGACGAGTTGGAAACTTCCCCAAGAGCCCTAGGTCTGAGCCATCCCCCCCTTTCAAACATGGTTCGACCCATCCTATTTCTAATCGTTGCAGGTAGCCTTCAGGTGAGCCTGCTTCAGTCCAATGGTGCGGAGAGGACCCGCGCTCTCATTCTCGCGGACATGGGGAATGAGCTGGATGAAGAGCAGCAGATGATTCACATGCTGCTTTACTCCAATGAATTCCAGGTTGAGGGGCTTATCACGGTTTCCTCCAAGGCATTGAATGCCGATCGCACGGAAGGGAAACACAAATCCTCACACAACCTTCATCTGTTTCATGAGGTTATTACCGAATACGGCAAGGTTCGGGGAAATCTTGAGAGGCACGCCAAAGACTGGCCCGAAGTCGACTACCTGATGAGCGTCGTCAAACCCGGCCTCATCAAATACGGCATCAACGGGGTTGGCGACGGGAACTCCACGGAAGGAACCAATCTGATTCTCGAAAGCCTCAAGGCAAACCTCTCCAAGGGCCGACTCTACATCACCGTCAATGCCGGCTCCAATTCCCTTGCCCAGGCGTTGTGGGATCTGAGAAAGGACGAAAGCATTGCCGACGAAGACAAGGCCATGATTTATCAACGGACTTATGTCTTTGAGAACGGAGCCCAGGACAACGCTGGCTCATGGATCGCTCATCATTTTCCGGACATCACCTGGTATCGCAGCAATTACCAAACCTATGCCTACGGTGGCAAATTTGCGGGACGCGCTGCCGGCCCCTACTGCTGGGAACCCTTCGACCGATCCGGGCGGGGCCAACACGCTTGGACAGCGAAACATATACAAAAGGATCACGGACCTCTCGGTGAACGTTACCCGGACCGTTTTGAAGGGCGTGGGTTCGTCGAAGGGGGAGGCACCATTTCGTGGATCGGACTCGCCAACAAAGGACTCTTCGATCCGTGGAATGTGTGGTGGGGAGGCTGGGGTGGCCGGGTTTCAAAGAAGGAACATCAGAACGTGTGGTCACGCCATCCTACCATCAATAAGGGAGGGATGTTCCGCGGGGTATCCCATGCTCCGCCGGAGGCTGATTTCATCGATTTTTACATGCACGAGGCGGACTCCGAGGAAACGACCTGGACCGATCCGGTTCATGGGGACGAGTTCACCAGTTCTCAAGTGCCGGTGTGGCGATTTCGGAGAGCGATGTGGAACGACTTTCGAGCGCGAATGGACTGGTGTGTGAAGTCTTTTGAAGAAGCGAATCACAATCCGGTAGCGGTGCTGAATGGCGATGGCTCGGATTCGATTACGATCCTCGATGAAGTTGTGCCCGGCTCGGAGGTCGAGTTGAGCGCGAAAGGAAGCCA
>JBCDHN010000618.1:0-3060 GCA_038749915.1 Verrucomicrobiota bacterium
AAAAAGAAGTCCCCATCCCGTCCCTCGTAATAACTCCGCCCAGGCCCCCGTGCTGGTAGCCTTGCATCGGGCAATACTTCGAGGCGAATCGCGGTGATTGGCTCTGAATCCTCCAACTCGAAGCGCAGCGTGTAGACATCGCGCTTGGTGAAATCACCGCTCGCAAAAATCGCCCCGTCTTCTTCCAGTTCAAGCTTGGGCAAACTGGTTTCCCAGCTGATTGGTTCGATCACCTTCCAGGGCACTGCTTTTTCCCGCTCCGAATCGATCCAAGCGTTGACCTTCTGCGGTGAGGTTTTCGTCAGCAGCTGACTCTCCAGGCTTCGAATCTTTTCCTCCACCTCAGACTGCTTTTTCAGAAGCGTTTCGTCCCAGACTTCGAGATCCGGTTCTTCCGCATTGTTGAGCAATGCAAACAGTCCAAAATAGTCCGTGTGCGTGATCGGGTCATATTTGTGGGTGTGACATTGCGCACAACCAGTCGTTAGCCCCATCCATGTCGTGCCCGTAGTCAAAACCCGGTCGACCACGGCGTGAAACCGATACTCCAGCGGATCGATTCCTCCTTCTTCATTCAGCATCGTGTTACGGTGAAACCCCGTTGCGATCTGCTGATCAATCGTGGCATTGGGCAACATGTCACCGGCAATTTGCTCAATCGAAAACTGATCAAAAGGCTTGTCGTCGTTCAATGCCCGAATCACCCAATCGCGATATGGCCAAATGGAACGGGGACGATCTTTCTCATAGCCATTGGAGTCCGCATACCGGGCAAGGTCGAGCCACGGACGAGCCCAACGCTCACCATATCGAGGCGATTTCAGCAGTTCATCCACCGCTTTTTCAAGAGCTTGCGGATCGGTCGAATTGGCAAACGCATCCGCTTCTTCCGGAGTCGGCAGCAATCCGGTGAGATCCAGATACACGCGGCGAATCAACGCGTAAGGATCGGCGGCGGGAGAAGGCTCAAGCTTTTCAACGTTCAGACGTTTGGCGACGAACGCATCGATCTCATTGCGTGCCCATTCGTCCCGCTCAGGGAGTTCAGGTCGGGCCGGCTTTACGAATGCCCAGTGTTCCTCATATTCCGCGCCGGACTCAATCCAGGCTCTCAACTTCGCGATCTGATCACGGTTCAACGTTTTATTCGCCTTGGGAGGCGGCATGATGTCGTAGGGATCGTCCGTCAAAATTCTTGCGATCACTTCCCCATTTTCGAGGGCTTCAGCGCCTCCCAGATCCAGACGTAGTTTTCCCTTCCGACTCTCCTCGTCCGGCCCATGGCACTCGAAACAATTCGCGGCAAGAATCGGTCGAATCTCACGATTGAAATCGAGCTCCTCGCCAATGGCACTGCTCCAGACCATGCAAAGACCGAGAAGTGTGGAGGAGGGTTTCATCATGTGGATCATAGCCCGGTTTCAATCGAATGCTTGGAGGACAAACCCCATATTTTTGGAAAAAAACGTCATTCCGGGCGAAATCTCTTTCGATATCGCGATGGAGAGACCCCTTTGACTCTCCGAAATTGATTCGAAAAATGACTCTGGTCATAGAACCCACATTCGATCGCAATTTCCGAGAGGCTTCGGTCGGTCTCAGCCAGCTGGCTGCAGGCGCTGCGAATTCGGATCCGAGCCAGATGTTCGATCGGCCCCAGCCGAAACACGCGCCGAAACACCCGCTGAAATTGCCGAACCGACAGCGCCGATCGTTTGGCAAGCTGTTCCACGGAGAGCTTCTCAGCGAAGTGGAGTTCCATAAAGCGGGCAACTTCCGTCATTTTGCGATGCTCTGCCGCATCCTCGGCAGAGGGCTCCCAACCCCGCATCATCCCCGCCACCCCAAACACCTTTTCGTTGCGATCCAGCAAGGGAATCTTGTTGGAAACATACCAATTCAGATCGCCGGTTGAAACATTCGGCACATACCAGACCTGATTGACGACCGGTTGCCTCGATTCGATCACCAGCTCATCCTCGGCCCGATAGGCATCGGCAAGATCGTGAGGGAAGAAGTCGTAATCGCATCTCCCCAGCACCTCATCGGCCTCCTGTCCGCCCAGGGCACTGAGCAAGGCACGATTCATGGCCACAAACCTTCCTTCGCAATCCTTGGCGAAAAAGTAGGCGTCAGGCAGCGCGTCAATCAGAAGGCTGAATTGAGCGGGATTGAGTAGATCCGCAAAGAAGGCCTCGTTCCAGTTCGCTGATCGCATCGAGAACGATGAACCTTCAAAGCCACATTTGCAACTTTACGCCATCCAACGCATCTCAGGCTCGCCCGAACAAAAAAATCCCTGTGCACCATTCCGGCGCACAGGGAGATCTTTAAAGACTTATGTTTTGAGAGGGCGACGATCAATCGTTGCCACCCCACTCGTAGCCGAAGAGAACTCCGATGTGGGCTTCTTCATGCTCGTCCCAGTTCTTGTTGTTGGAAGAAGCATCCGAGCCTTCGGCACTCCAACCGCGAACCTGCCAAAGGGCACCTGCGGTGAACCACCATGGGGCATCGGGGTCAAAGTGAATGGAGGGTCCAACATAGAGTCCCCACTGAAACTGGTCACCCAACGTCCACTCGCCCCAATCCCAGCTGGATCGGTTTCCTTCGGCAACGCCAAATTCCTCGGGAGACAGGAAATCCGACTGATAGCGGGCTTCAAATCCAACCCAGAGGTGTTCTTTGACCTTGTAGGAGATACCGGTCGCCAGATCCGGAGCAATTTCTTCCTCAAGGATACCGGGCGACTTCCGCTGTTCGAACTCCACCTTCCCCTTGAAAGCCCATTGCAGGCGATCGTCCATCATGCTCTTCTGCAAGAACAACTGGGGCGAAACGGCATCCTGGTTGATCCCGGCCCCGTCAAGACGATAGGCCCGGCGATAGTCATAGCTAAGGCCGAGAGACAAGCCGAACGGATCCTCAAATGGATTGAAGATGTTGTACTTCAAGAAAACCTCTCCACCACCAAGTTGGGTGTGATTGAAGCTTCCTCCGGGCCCGCCCTGGGTATCGACCATCGGTCCCCACGGGACATTGTCGTAGTCGTGATGAAAG
>JBCDHN010000619.1:0-3055 GCA_038749915.1 Verrucomicrobiota bacterium
GCTTATGGGGCTGGCTCTTTACCAAGTGGGGGCGCTGGCGATGAACTTGGTGGCGGAATCAGCATGGCCTACTACTTCACGGAGAATATCGGTGTCGATTTGGGCTACGCGGTCTTTCCTTATGACAGCGAGGTTCATGCGGTAACGGCGGATCTGGCGCTTCGAGCTCCGGCGAACTTGATTTCTCCCTACCTTTTGATGGGCGGCGGTCTCATTTCGAGCGGAACGACCGATGGCTTGTATCGACTGGGTGGTGGGCTTGATGTTCGATTTCAGAACCTCGGGAACATGGGGGTTTTTGCCGACGGCGTTTACAATTGGGTCGAGGGCGATAACAACTTCACCATCGCTCGTCTCGGTGTCAGGATCCCGTTTTAAAGTCTGATCACGGACGGTGATTTTCGGAGCGCTTTATCGAAAGCGCTTTTTTGTGTCCAAAAACGGCGGGTGAAAACCTATCCTCGGCAAGCATGGAAGAAAATCAGCCAGACGAAGCCGTTGAAAGCTACCTGAAGCTCCTTGCGGAAACCGAATCTTCGCTTGCTGCCTACGTGCATAGTCTCGTCAATCGCCGGGCCGATGCCGAGGACATTTTGCAGGAGTGCAAGTTGGTGATGTGGAGGCAATACGCCAAGTTTGAACCGGGAACCAATTTTCTGGCCTGGGCCCGCAAAATTGCCCTGCATCAGATTCTCAACTATCGGCGATCCGAAAAGCGGCGTTCGAACTCCGTGGTGGATCGGGATTTTGTGGAGGCGATTGCCGCAGAGATCGAGAAGCGGTCAGATGATCTGGAACGGCGTTCCGAGGCATTGCGGTTTTGCTTGAGGAAACTGCCGCTCGTCCAACGGCAAGCCATCGTTTGGCGATATTTTGAGGACGCAGAGATTGGTGAGATCGCGGAGAAGTCGAACCGCTCGGAAGGAGCGACCTATCGCCTTTTGAGCCGCATTCGGCAGACGCTGAGCGATTGCATTGACCGAACCCTAGCAACAACTGCGGCATGAGCAACGACCCATCCAGAATCGACAAAGCCGTAGAGGGACTTCTGCCTGAGGACGAATGGCACCGGCTTCAGGCTGAAATCCTCGAAGATGAGCAGCTGCGGAAGTCCTACGTTGAGCGAGCCTGGCTACACGGTCAGCTTTGTGCGAATGCGGATCATCTGCCGGAACTATTGGAGACGTCGGAGTCGGCTCCGCAGAGTCCGGCCAAATGGGGGATTCGCTCATGGGCGATGGCAGCAGCAGTGACCATTGGACTTTTGGGTTGGTTTCTGAGCTTGAGAAGTGAGAAGGATCCGATGGTGGCAGTTCTGGTTGAGGCGGATGGGTGCCGCTGGGCGGGGTCGGAACTTCCAACGACCGAAGGAGCCGGGTTGAAGTCAGGAAAACTGGCGTTGGTGGAGGGAATGGCGACAATTGCGTTTGAGAGCGGTGCGACAGTCACGATGGAAGCGCCCACCACTCTCGAGATCCTCTCGAAAATGCGGTGTCGGTTGCTCGAAGGCTCGGTCGTGGCCGATGTGCCGGAATCTGCCCACGGATTTACAATCGATACGTCCGATCTTGAAGTGATTGATTTGGGGACGAAATTTGGGGTGACGGCGAGTGCCTTTGGAGATTCCCACGTCATCGTGTTTGAGGGGGCGGTTGAGGTGGAAAGGCCTGATCAGGAAGTGACCTTGTTGAAGGAAGGGAAATCGCTGCACCATGGATCGAACCCACCGTTGCCCAATCAAGAGATCGCAAGGGAACCGGTTCAGATTGAAGCGGATGGGGATTGGTTAGCCATTCCAACTTCCGTTGGCCGGGGAAAAGACAGTTTTGTCAGGCGAACCCATCGGAAGCCTTTCGGAGCACATGCTCTCTTGATGGTGAAGCATACCGAATTGGCCGAAGGGAATGAGCGACGGACGTTTCTGACCTTTGATCTCGAAAACGTCTCGAAGCCGATCTCAGAAGCGGAATTGGTTCTCGATGTTGAAGCCAGTGGATTGGGATTTTCGGCCTTGATTCCGGATTCGAGGTTCGCGGTTTATGGCATCACCGATGGTGATCTTGATTCCTGGAAGGAGGAATATCTTACTTGGGAAAATGCTCCGGTCAAAACCGAGGACTTTGCGGACGATGGGCAGAAGGTGCAGAAGTTGGCGCAGTTTACGATTCGCAGAGGGGCGGCTCCTCATCTGGTCTCCATTGCGTCCGCCGACCTGACTCGATTCCTTCAACGCGACCAGAATCGGCTCGCGAGCTTGGTCATTATTCGAGAAACCGGAGAGAATGACCGTCAGGGCCTCGTGCATGCTTTTGCCTCCAAGGAACATCCCACCGCCAGACCCCCTACCTTGCGACTCAAAACCCCATGAATTTGCGGAACCTGATCCTAACGCTCTTGCTCGGCGGCGGATGTCTTCAGGCATCTGCGGCGTCCGACCGGGAAGCGCTGAAGTTTTTTGAGACTGAAGTTCGTCCCTTGCTCGCCGAGGCCTGCTTTGCTTGTCATGACGCTGACAAGCAGAAAGGTAGCCTCCGGCTCGATCATTTGAGTTGGATGTTGAGGGGCGGAGACAGCGGACCTGCCATCGTTCCAGGAAACCCATCCAAATCGTTGTTGATCGAGGCCGTTCGTCGTGAAGATCCCTATTTTGAGATGCCTCCGAAAGAGGCCCTGACACCCCGGCAGGTTGCCACGCTGGAAAAGTGGGTTGCCGAAGGTGCCTTCTGGCCGACTGATCCCAACGCGGAGATTGCTGAAAAGACCGATGAGCACGGATTCACCAAGGAAGATCGTGAATGGTGGGCGATTCAACCGGTTCAAGATCCGGAAGTGCCGGCAAATGGTGCAGACTGGGCCAGGAATGAAATCGACCAGTTTGTCGCTCGCAAACTAAGCGAAGTGGATCTAAAGCCTGCGCCTGATGCGGATCGTCTGGAATTGGTACGGCGGGTCTACTTTGACCTTCACGGTCTCCCCCCAACCGCGGAAGAAGTGACCGCTTTTCTGGAGGATCAACGTCCGGATGCCTATGAGCGATTGATCGACAAGTTGCTGA
>JBCDHN010000620.1:0-3054 GCA_038749915.1 Verrucomicrobiota bacterium
GCCATCGAACGCCCAGGGATTGCCCGTGATCGGGTGAATCTCGACGTCGGTAGGCTTGAAAGCGTTGGATTTGGAAAAGAATTCGTGGACCGTTTCATCAGGAATGAGATCCCGAATTCCACCATCCGAAAAGGAGCGAAATCGAACGAGCTTCCGCACATTGTCTGAAAAATAGAAACTCGGTTTCTCACCGCCCGCCTCCAAGGCAAGGCCATGAAAGTTACCCACGCCGAACTCTTCGTCGTCCGGCAGAATAGTGCCCGCGCCCGGCTCCGCGGTGAATCGAATCACCTTGGCACCAATCGTGGTGTAGAGATCACTGGTCTCGGGATCGACGACACTTCCCCCATGGTTCTTCGAGAGGTAAGCCTTTAAGCCGTCGTCGCTGGGAAGCTTGTATTCGTCGGCTTTCCGATAAATCAGTGAACCCCAGTCGCTCACCACAAATGGTGAGGCATGGCCTCCGGAATCAGATTCGTGATCGTCATGTCCGGGATGCCCGAAAACAGTGAAACTGCTAAAAACCAGAAGTGCAAGAATGAGTGATAGTCGCATGAGATGAAGTGGATCCAAAAGTGAGAGCAGATAACGTGCCTCTTAAGAAAAAAGGTCAACATTTGACACCTTGAATTTGGAAGGCGCTGTCCTTCGATTCTTCGGCTTATGAACGCAAGTTAAAAACCGGCAAAAATTGCCGACAGAATCCATCCCCTGCCCGTCCAAAACATCTCTCTCACCTCAGACGGACTCAAAAGTCCTGGCCATTGTGCCCAATGAGCGGACACAATGGCCAGATTCAGGCCCTCCCTTGCCACACCTTAAAAAGCAAATTGGTTGGGAATCCTTTCGTCAAAAAGGATCTCATTCCCATGATGGCATAGATCGGGAAATCGCAAATCCCCCAAATTAGGGGGGGCAAAAGACCGCCCGCTCAGAAACTCACAGGCCGCTCAAGATCTCCACCGTCCCCCTCAATAAACCGCCTCATCAGCTCCACGTGAGACTGAACCGCAAAAATCCGATACAGCTCCTTAACGTGGTCGTTCACCGTATGGACAGAAATCTCCATGTCGGAGGCAATCTGCTTCCGGCTCTTCCCCTGGATCATAAAGGAGAGTGCGATTCGCTGCCGCTTCGACAAACTCGATACGCTGTCCGAGAGATGGCTGGTCCAGACGATGTCGTGAAGCCAGGGAACTTCGCTGAGAAGAATGTGCGCAATTCGTGCCTCGCGGCGACTGAACAACCCATCATCCAAGTTTCGAAACAGACTGATCGCGCTGATTTGCCCGTTGGATGTGGGACGGCATGAGAACATCGCCGCCCCCAAACCCGCCTTCTGAAAAAGTGGATAGATGGATGCCTGGGCAATTTGCTCCTCGTTTGCCAACTGCTGCTGCAAGCGCGTCGTTTGGCCGGTCGCCTGGCCAAGCGCTTTCATTAACGGAGCTGTCAACCACTGAAGATCCTCGTGTTCCTGGAGCTTGAGATGCTCAGCCAACTGTTCCTCAGAAAACCCGCCGTGAATCAAAACCGTGTTCACCAGTTCTTGTTCCACGCTTGGCGTCCCCAGGATCGACCAGGTCCACTTCTCCGCCCCTATCAACGCTGCCACCCCTTCCATCATAAATACCCGTTTCGACTCGAGGGAAAGTGGAGCAGCTCCAACTTCCCCCAGCAGGCGAATCATCGCACGAATGTCCTCATCTCTCAGCTCAAGCTCCGTCATACGGGGTATACGGACAAAGCGAAGAAACTTTCGCAACTCGATTCGGCCGAACAACCGAATTTTCAAACCCTGCCCAACTCAAACCATCGCAGACTCTTGGTTGATCAACGAGACTGAGCTTCGCGCCGGTAAAGCCAGATGTAGCCGTGATTGTCCCATTCCTGCTTTTCCCGGTCGTAGTGCAAATGGCAGTCACCGACAAGCAGATCCAGGTCGCCATCTCCATCCCAGTCGCAGACTTCAACCTGAGCATGGCTCCCCCTGCCTCGTCCTTCTGCCTCTGCTCCCTCCACCAACTGGGTGGGTTTGGTAGAAAAGTCGGGTTCTTTGGGACTACCCGTATTCCGAAACCAGTAGACCTCTCCGGTTTGGCTCCCACTGATCAAATCCCAAAGACCATCACCATCCCAATCCTGCGCAACCGGCATTGCATACTGCCCCGGAATTGCCGTTTCCAAGGCGACGGCTTGAGTAGCAAACGCATGCTTTCCCGGGCTACCTTCATTGATTCGGATCAAGAAGCTGCCTTTGGAAGTTCCGCGCAGCAGATCCTGATCGCCGTCCCCATCCCAATCGAGCGCCAGCGCCGAATAAGCGCGATCCGGCGATCCCCACTTGGGCACTTTGCCATCCACATGCTTGCGGGTATCAGGATTCCAAAATCTGCCAGCCTCCAGATGGCCGCCTTCGCGATCCCGCAAAATGACAGGCTTCTCCCATCCATTTGCGGTCGCCCGAACGAAGAAAGGAACCCCCATGTATCCCCCGGAAACGATGTCCCTCATCCCGTCGCCATCAAAATCCACGAACCGTGGACTGATTCCGGAACATCACCAGTTCTGCAGCTTGGGCGGCACCTTCTCGTCTGGCAAATCCTCTGCCCGTCGGTAGACCGGATCGCCGGACGCTTCCTCTCGAACGTTCTCATAAACCAGAAAGATCCCGGTGATCGTCGTCACTGCCAAATCCTCAACCCCATCCCCCGTCAAGTCTCCAACCAATGGACCGGCATACGTCATATTGCCTCGGGTATCGATCGGCTTCCCATCAGCCACGATTTTGAACGGTTCCAAAAGAGTCTCTGCGGAACACAGAAACGGAGCAACAAGGAGAGCGAAAATCCAGCTTTTCATGGTGACCTCGGTTTCGTTAAGAAAGACTACCAGAGTTCCGATGAAAAAATCAAGATCCGAATCCCCATGAACGGAGAGCCGGGTTGTTGGCGTTCGCTCTTGCAAGGAAGCGGAATCGCAAAAAAATCATCGACCGTTGTCATACAGCGCGCCCCAATTTCACACTAAGAAAGAAAATGAATGAGCCCGGAC
>JBCDHN010000621.1:0-3046 GCA_038749915.1 Verrucomicrobiota bacterium
GAGACGCTTGACTGCGGATGGGGCACTGGAGTGTTCGGCGCTCAGGGTTGAGAGCAGCATCGGCGTATCCGGATTTCGCATGAGGGACTCCAAAATCGCCGCCTGCCGTTTGGCGCGCTTTTGCAATCCTTCGAGGTCTTCCTCGCTCGGCTTCTTTTTCAGGAGAACGGCTTTCTGCGTCTTGAAACCTCCGGAACCGGTGCGCACCACTTCCGGAATCATGCCGCGAACCACGGTTTCCAGTCGGCAGGCATAGTATTCGCTCATCCATTCGGCGAGTTTGAGGAGAACGCCGGGAATGAGCGGTTTGGGGTGGAGCAGGTTGAGCACCGACCGCAACTTAAACCCTTCCTGGCCGGCGATGGGCGAAACCTGAATAATCGTCCCGTTGACCTTCCGATTCCGGAGCGGCACACCGACCCGGCAACCGGCCAGGGCTCGATCCCCCATGGATTTGGGGATGGCATACCAAAGCTCGAGATCAGGCGCTTCGTCGACAAGGACGAGGCACTTGGTCGTGGGTTGATCGCTGATTCCAACCAGCTGACCCTGCTGCATGGGAGCGGGATCAGTGGTTTGTGATGTTGGTGGTTCGGTCAGGATACCACCTTGGACGGGTAAACGCGCCCTTTCAATCAGGGATTACCTTGTGTGAACTTCCCGTTCTGAAGGGGAAATCAGGCAACCAAACGGGGTTGAGGCGATTTCTTGCCTCCGATTTCGAGTCCTCGAATCGCGCGAAGGTCTTCGGCACCCTGGCTGATCTGAAAGTCATCGTAGTGGATCAGCTCGAATTCTCCCGGCTCTGTTTCCACGATCGCGGTCATCGACTCCACCCAATCGCCGCTGTTGAGATAATGAACATCCTCAATCATTTTGTCGGCTGCGGTGTGGATATGTCCGCAGATAATGCCATCGCAATGGCGGCCTTTGGCAAACTGGTGAAGCTGATCTTCGTAGCGATCGATGAAGCTCAGAGCGGATTTGACCTTGGCTTTGATGCGTTTGCTGAGCGAGTAGTAGCTCTTCCCGCGCCAGGCACGCCAGCGATTGTAGAGACGGTTCATGCGAAGAAGCGTTTCATAACCAAAGGAACCAAGAACCGCGACGGCCTTGCAACTGGTGGTCACCGAATCAAACCCGTCGCCGTGAACCACGAGATACTTTCCCTTCGGAGTTTCGTGGATGTATTCCTGCTCCACCGTCAGCTTGCCGAACGCGAGAGGAAGGAAGCGTTCCAGAACGTCATCGTGGTTGCCACGAAGGTAGATGACTTCCATGTCCTCTTTCTCCATTTTTTTGAGGACCGTCCGGACAAACCTGGTGTGCGAGTCACGCCATTTTCCGCCGGACTTGAGAGCCCACCCATCCACAATGTCGCCGTTCAAGACGAGGCGCTTGCAATGGTGCGCTTTGAGGAATTGGGTCGCTTCCGCTGCTTTGGAGTCGCGGGTTCCGAGGTGGATGTCAGACAGGAAAAGAGTTTCGCAGTCGATTTTCTCTTTCACGGTGCTTAGTGGGTTAGGGTAGTGGTGGCTTGGTTAGATGGTAGACTGGTATCCTTTCCAACCAAGTCCTTCAGGTTGGATTCAAAACGCTTGGCCACTTTCTCCCAACGCACCTTCAGGGCACTGTTTCGCGCTTCCTCTCTCACCTCAGGTAGGGTCGGTAGCCGCGCCGCGTGGACTGCTTTCTCCACGAATGCGTCATCGTCCCCAAACGGGGCGGTAAAGCCGTTCTCCTCATCGACGATGTGCTGACGGGCCGCGACATAATGGTAGGCGACCACGGCGAGGCCGCTTGCCATCGCCTCAAGCGTGACATTGCCGAAGGTTTCCGTCATGCTGGGAAACACAAACACATCAGCGGAAGCGTAGTAGCGCCCCAGCTCCTCCCCAAATTGAGGGCCCACGTAGACAAATTCCGGGTGAGTCCGCTTCAGTTCTTCGAGTTTGGGACCATCTCCAACAAAGACACCACAAAAGTCCGGGTAGCGGCGTTTCAGCTCGGAAAAGGTTCGAATCACGAGTGGCAGATTCTTTTCTGCAGCGATGCGGCCGACGAAGATCCCGACGAGAGAGCCGTCGCTGGCTCCCCACTGGCGACGAAGAAAGGGATCGCGTCGTTTTGGAGCGAACTTGTCCGTATCGACGCCCCGGGGGAGGAGTTCAAGATTGCAAAAGCCCTGGCGTTCGAGTTCTTCAATCGTGTCCGGAGTGGGTGCGAAGGTGCAGTCGGATCGGTTATGAACATGTCGGAGATACGTCATGGTTGCCCGCTCGAGCAGTGGCAACTGATAGTGGGCGACGTACTGTTGGAAGTTGGTGTGAAAACCGCTCGCGACAGGAATATCCAACGCGCGCGCCGCGTTGATCGCGGAAGTTCCCAGAGGCGTTTCCGTGGCAACGTAAATGACGTCCGGACGATTGCGAAACCAACGGGCCTGGAGGATCAGCCCGATGGGAAACCCGACCCTCACTTCCGGATAACCCGGAAGCGCCACCGAAGGAACCTGCATCCCAATTTCATCGGAAGCGAGCACCGAAGGTCGAATCACATCGACCTCGTGTCCCTGCTGGCGAAGTTCCTCGACCAGGCGCCGCAAAGTGTTGGCTACCCCGTTCAGCTGGGGGGCATAGGTGTCGGTAACGAACGTGATCTTCATAAACCTCTGATTGCGCCACCTTAGAACTATTTAATGACGCCTAACAATTTACTATTCGTTGCTTTTTTGTCACATGCGATCCGTTATTCTGATATTGTGACAAAATCGTCACGCATCGCCAAAAAGAGAAGCTTCGTGTTTGTGTAGGATTGGGCTTGTCCAGCCCCAAGCCACTTTACCTCATCGATGCCATTGGCCCCTACTTTCGCGGATATGACCGTGTCCGGATCAACTGGTCGAAAATTCCCTGGCGTCGTTTCCGGAAACTTGATGAACAAACGCGGGCCGAGTTGTTCTCCCAGATTGAGGCGGATATGGCAACATTCACCGCTCGGGCTGTCGAAACGGGATTCAACGCCGTCAGGCTGGTTGACGTTCCGC
>JBCDHN010000622.1:0-3044 GCA_038749915.1 Verrucomicrobiota bacterium
CTCACCTTTTCCGTTCTGCTTCGCCCGACCTTTGCCATGGATCTCTGGCCGCGCCTCAGCCATGTTGCCGGACTTGCCGTTGTCAACGGTGTGGAGCCCTGGCTGAGTGGGATCCAGCTTCAACTTAAATGGCCGAACGACGTCTACGCGGATTCCAAAAAGCTGGCGGGCATACTGGTGGAGACCCGATCTTCCGCTGCTGGAGCGTTTGTAGTGCTCGGCATTGGGTTGAACGTGAACTCGCAGCCAACAGACTTCCCGCCGGAACTGGCCCATACCTTTACTTCAATCGCGGGCCTCACTGGAACCCCGTCTGCGAACCGTAGCGAAGTCTGTGGTTCGATTCTTGCCGAGCTGACGCGGTTTTACGTTACGGGCAGCAGCGACTTCCAAACCCTGATAGCGGAATTGGAAAAACGCAGCTTTCTGCTCCACCACTCCATTCGATTCCGAACGACAGAAGGCTGGAAACTCACCACCATGGTTGGGATCGGCTCGAATGGCGAAATGTTGGTGCAGGATCATCCGGATGCCGAGGTCGCAGCGATTTTGAACGCGGAAGAAGTTCGCCTTGCTTGAAGCAGAGGAAACCGACTTCGGGCATTTTCCGTAACCCCCATAACATTCATCGATTCTTGGAAATCAGCCCCGATAAATCCAATAATTTTGACTTGATTTGGTAGTTAGGGAAATCTAATAATCGCCCCATGTTGGTATCCAACGACATCACAAAACTCCGGAGTCAATTCCTCTTCGCCGATCACCTTGTGCTCGACGAGTCGCCTACCCGCGACTTCTACAAAGAGTTGCTTCGTGGGTTGGCCCACAAAAACAACAACGTGTTGGCAGTGGTGCAGGGCTTTTCCAGCCTCATTTTGATGAATGACTTGGATGACAACACCCGGGAAAACATCGAGCAGATGCGCAGTTCCTCCCAGCATTCCTCCTCATTGAGCGAACGCATTTTGACGGCTGGGGGCTGCGCTCGAATCAGCTCGCAAAGTCTCAATCTGGCAGATTTTTTTCCGCTGATGGATGGCAATCTTCGTTCGATTTGTGACGAACATGAGGTCGGTTTCACGCTCAACGTCGCCGACGGGCTTGCTCCGATTACGGCGGACACCTCCCGACTCAAGGAAGTGCTGGTTGAGTTGGTCAAAAACGGTGCAGAAGCCGCCAAGGAAGATCCGGCCGGACACGTCCAGCTCGACGTCCTCGCGTCGGGGATCCTCTCCCCTGAGTCTGAAGATCGCGTCGATATTGTGATTCGGAACAACGGACCAACGATCAAGGAAGATCGTCTTCCGGAAATCTACAAACCCTTTTTCTCCACGAAAGGCAGCGAGTATTTCGGAATCGGACTGACCACTGCTGGAGTTCTCGCCGGGCAAATGAAGATGCGGCTTGGGATCGCAAGCGGCGATGGCATCACCACGGCGTGGTTAAGTGCACCGATCGAGAAGAGTTAGACTAGGCATCTATCGGCAGGAACCCGGTTCCCTCGCCTTTCGAAAATGACGCGCAACTCGTGTCATCCTGAGCCGAGTTTCCACCGATCGGTTCTTGTCTTAGAGGTAAGGAGACGGTGGTGGTGCAGCTGCTTTGGTCATTGCCACCGCGACGGCGCTCAGCACAGCCAACCCAACCAACGTGGCGATTTGCCAGGTAGTCTGCTTCGGGCTGGAGTCAATTCGACTGAGAATCTGAAGGGCTAGTGGAGGCCCGATCAGGAATATCAGAAAGGCGCCGAGTGGAAGATAATCAGTGAAAAAGTAGACGTAGACCAACAACGACCAAACAACGGTCGCGAGTTGGAACCCTCCCGCCAAACCAAGCTTGGCACCGCGAGCTACAGCGATGAGAAAGCCCGGAATGCAGGTGATGCCGATAATCCCAACGACCTGTGCCCACTTTGAGCTTCCCGCGATGAAGAACGACGGAATCGTCGCGGCCACAACCAGACCGTAGGTTAGAAAAACCTTCCAAGCTCCAAGCTCTCCAATACGGGGGCGCAGGTTGGCGAACGTTACCAAGAGCACCAGCAAACCGGTTCCGCCAAAGGCAAGGATCTGTTGCCCAACCGACCACGTGGGATAAGCCGGAGCAATCTTGACGAAAAACAGAATCAGGAGGACCAGGGTGATGCCCAGAGCCGAAGGAAGGAATGCCCGGGAACAGCAACGTGTTGCCGGACCGAGAACGGCCCCGAGGATCACAAAATAGGGCAGCCAATGGATGATTCCGCGGCTCGGATTCGGCAGCCAGGTCTGATTGATAACGAGGTAGCCCCAGAGAAATGCCACCGTAACTCCGAGCGCTCCCCAATCCGGCCCAAACGAGCAGCAACGCGCTTCGACCTCGTTTCGCCGCCAAATCCAGCCGGCGGCGAAACAGAGGGTCGCAAGAAGTCCCGCTGGTAGAAAGGCCAGGGCGGCCAGTTTGAGCATCTCTTGCATGCGGGGACCTGGAAAACGCCTGAACGGCTACTTCTTGGCGCCCTGAAGCGCTACGGTGATCGTGACTTCGTCGCCAAGAGCATCCGGAGCGCCGTAATTCATCCCGAACTCGGTCCGCTTGACTACGAAAGTGGCCTCGGCGCCGGCGATCGCCGTGCCTTTCACGCCGGTGCCCGTTCCGAAGTAAGCAAATTCCGCAGTGACTGGCTTGGTCACGCCGAGCATGGTGAGATCGCCTGTCAGCTTGTAGATTCCCTCCGCACCATCAATGGCTTCCAGAGCAGTGCTTTTGAACGTGATCTGCGGAAACTCCTTGGCGTTGAAGAAGTCCGGCCCGCGAAGGTGATTGTCGCGATCCTCGATTCCGGTATCGACACTGGCGGCCGCGACTTCAAACTCGACGGTGGTGTCACCCGGGGTCGCCGGATCCCCCGTCACCGTTCCGGTGAACTCGTTGAATCGGCCGTAGGCGTTGCTGACGCCAAAATGGCGAACCTTGAACAGGATGTAGGACATTCCGGCCGAGGCTTCGTAGGTGTCCGCAGCTGAAACGGTGAAATTGAAAGACGGAATAAGGCAAAAAGCGGC
>JBCDHN010000623.1:0-3041 GCA_038749915.1 Verrucomicrobiota bacterium
GCCTTGATGCCTTTCGCTAGAAAAAAATCGTGAGTCTTACGCTTGTCTCTGCATATGCGAATAAGTGTGGGATCTGAGACGATTGGCTCAACGCCAATCGCTTCAAAGTGGGTTCGGTTTTCGGCCAGAAAGAGAAGTTCAGTGTCAATTGTCGGGACAATCATCCGGACTGCATTATCCTGACAGATCCCTAGCAAACACTCTAAATATTCATCAGACGTGACCCGTGGAACTTGAAATGAACCGTCAGCCAATTGACACGCCGAAGATAAAGACGGTTCCATGTCAGTTGCAAAAACCTTCGCCCGAGAGTCAATCCCTGATAGCTCTTTCTGAAACAGCTTCACCAGAAGCCCTCGCCTTCCAGCTGAAGTAACTAAGACATTCCGTGACATTTGATCTTCTTAACTAGCTCTCATCATATCCCGTAAACTCGGGCATCGTCGCATGGTTTTCGGCGCTCACGCCTTCTCTTCTCAGAACCGTGGATACGGTCATCAACATGATTTTGAGGTCAAGCCAGAAAGTGTGATGGTCAACATACCATACATCCAAATCAAAGCGATCCGGCCAACTTAACGAGTTACGCCCCTTGACCTGGGCCCAACCTGTAAATCCCGGTCTTACTTCATGACGGCGCGCATGTATTCTGGAATATCGGGGCAAGTAGTCTACCAGCAAAGGGCGGGGACCGACCAGACTCATGTCGCCCAGCAGGACGTTGATCAGCGTCGGTAGTTCGTCCATGCTGGTGCTTCTCAGCCATTTGCCAAAGCTAGTTAATCGGTCTGCATCGGGCAATAACCGCCCCTCTTTGTCACGCTTGTCGCTCATTGTTCGAAACTTCCTCAGCTCAAAAACCTCCCCGTTCAATCCCGGCCTTGGCTGTCGAAAGAGAATTGGACGCCCCAGCTTCCGGGCAACCAGCATTCCCAGAATTCCCAACAAGGGGCTGAGAACCAGAAGGGCAGTTAGGGAAACCCCGATGTCGAAAGCTCGCTTCATTTACAGTCCCATCGTATCAAGAATCGTGCGATTGACCACTTTTACGTCAAAACGTTGGGCCATGTAGTGGCGCCCAGCCTCACCCATTTTGGGAATTTCAGCAGGATTGTCGAGAAACCATGTCATGGCTGCAGCCAGTGCGTTGCTATCCTGAACCGGGATCAATTTGCCGGATTTTCCATCGCGGATGGTTTGGGGACATCCCCCGGGGCTGTTGGTCGTAATCACCGGTCTTCCCATCGCAGCGGCTTCCAGAACGGTCCGCGGAGTTCCTTCTCGGTAAGATGGCAAAACGTAGACACTGCAGTCCCGAAAGAAGGGTCTCACATCATCGGTTCCCCCGTGTAAGCGGACAAGATTATCCGGATTCATGGCATCCAGCGCCTCTTCATCGATCGCTGAAGGATTGCCCACATCAAACGGACCCACATAGCTGAATTCAGCCTCGGGAAACTGCTGGTGCACCAACTTTGCGGCTTCGAAATACTCTCTCACTCCCTTTTCCACCAAAATCCTCGCACACATGAGAAACCGAATCGGCTCCTCGGGAATCGGTGCCAGCTCATAGTGCTCCAAATCAACCCCGGAACCTCCGGTCAGTACCGCTCTTTCAGCATTCATGAGGCCAAGATCGGAAAAGAGCCTCGCATCATCTTCATTTTGGAAAAAGACCTTCTCATTAAAGGTCAAAGCGGTCCGATACATGAGCTTGGCGATTCCGCCCACTAATCGCTGTTTTGCCGTGCTGCCCATGAACGCGTAACCCAGCCCAGTGATCATCGAAAACATCTGCGGGACTCCAGCGAGCCGAGCGGCAATCGAACCGTAGACCACCGGCTTGATGGTGTAGGCAAAAATGGCATCTGGCCTGATTTCGCGGAATTGTTTGATCAGGTCCTTCAAGGTCCGCAAGTCCGCAGCGGGATTGAGCCCGGTTCGCTCCAGCTGGAGGGGAATGTAGCGGGCTCCCCAAGATTCGAGCTGATCAGAAACCGCAACATCCTCTCCCGAAGCGCAGCCAAATACCTCATGCCCCTTCTCCACCAGATCCTCGATCAATTTCCCCCGAAAGTTGACCAAAGACGGCGCGTAACTGCCAAGCAAAACTACCCGCGCCATCGTCGGATATCTCGGTTGACCAGGAAATTCATCGCGTGACCGAAGCGACGCCGCATCCATACGCAACTCGTTCTGCTCAAAAAAGCTCAGTCTGCATCCGGCGCCACCTGAGACTTTTTAATCTGCTCGCCGTTGGCGCGAAGCCCCAGTGAGAAGGGCAAGAGCGCAAGCAAGGTCACCAAGGCCGCCAGCAAAAACGCGGCACCGGGAAAAAACGTCGGAGCATCGACCTTCGAAAAATTGTGCAGGGTCTGGGTCATGACAATGGGACTAAACACCATGGCGAGTGCTCCCAGACTTGCGTTCGCGCCATGCAACTCGCCCTGGGAGTTTTTCGGCGTGAGATTGGACATCATCGTATTCATGGCCGGTCCGCCAATGCCCCCCAAAGCGGACAGTGGGATGATGGCGTAGGCCATCCAGGGTCTTGCAGCCAAGGCAAAACTCGTTAGGGCCGTAGCATTGATCAAGATCCCAATCCAAGCGGTTTTGAATGGACCGATTCGCCGCACCAGCACTCCAACCAAGCCTGCCTGAACCACCGCAGCACCGACTCCCACCAAAGCGAGCGAAAGGCCGATCTCCCAGTCTTCCCAGCCATAGCGAATCTTGCAGTGAAAATTCCAAGTCGACGGATAAACGGCATGGGCGAAGCCGAAAATCCCGGCAGCGAGAATAAACCAGACCACTTTGGGGAGTCTGCGAAAGTGCTGAAACGCTCCCAACGGGTTCGCCCGCCTCCAGTCAAAACTTCGCCGATTCTCCTTCGCCAACGACTCGGGTAGCACAAACCAACCATAGAGAAAATTGATCGCAGCAAGTCCCGCTGCGGCAAAAAAGGGAGCTCGAGGGCTTATTACACTGAATCCGGCACCGAGGAGAGGGCCCACAATGAAGCCAATGCCGAATGCTGCTCC
>JBCDHN010000624.1:0-3038 GCA_038749915.1 Verrucomicrobiota bacterium
CGCGAGTCCATCGGAAAGCACGATAATCTTGTGAAAATAGTCGCCTTCAAATCCTTTGCGGATTTCCGCGGCTCCCTGGTTGACCCCCGCGTAGAGCGCCGTGGAACCAGCTGCTTCAATCGCATGAACCGCATGCGTGAAGTTCTCGGTGTTGGCAGCAGGAGAGGAATGAATTTCGGTGCTGGCCTGATCCGAATAGCTGACAAGCGAGACCAGATCCCGTTGATCGAGGCGCTTGATGATTTCATGCGCAGCCTGCTGTGCCTGCTCAATCTTCTCACCCGCCATCGAACCGGAACGGTCCATCACAATCGACACGTTGAGCGGAGGTCGTTCCTGATCGGAATCCACTTTGTTGGGCGTGAGGGTGACTTTGAGCACGACCCGTTGTTTGCGGTCGCTGGTCGATAAGAGCGGATAGTCAAGTTCGGAGCGCAGTTCCACCACGTTCTTTTCGGCGAAAGTGTTGGTGGCTGTAAATCCCAACAGGAGGTTGAGTGAGAGCGTGAAGGTACCGAGGCCATGTGTGTTCATTGTGGCTGTTTTGTGCTGATGTGTGTTAGAGTGCGTTCGAGAATTAGAACGGCAGACCGAATCGACGATTCAATTATTCAACGAAAATTCAGCAGGTTCCTCAATTTTGAGCTTTGTCAGGAAAGATTCGCGCACATAGGAAGAGACTCAAAGCTCTCCAGTTCTACTCAAGGCAAATCCGGCTCCTGGTTCGTGATGTGCTTCTTCACCGTACGCCGATCAAGCCCCGTCTGCCGGGCAACCGCTTCGTAACTGCCCAGACGCTGATAGAGGAGGCGACAGTAGCCATCGAGAAGTTCACCTGCCTTGAGATTTCCCTCCTCGAGCGAGTTTCGCAGATCAGCAGAGAGGTCCGGCGTCGGAGGACACTCTCCGCTATATTGATTGGTTAGCAGTACGCGGCGGATCGCTTGTTCCAATTCCCGAACGTTTCCAGGCCAGCGATAGGAAGCCCCTGTTCCTGCAAGGATCGCGTCGTGAATGGAAGCGACAAGATCTGGAGATTCCTCGCCCGTCATCCGCTGAACAAGATGAGAAACGAGGCGGATCATCTCGTTGGAATCTTCCGCAATGCGCGTCCGCAAGGGCGGCACACTAATACTATCCGAACAAAGCCGATAGTAGAAGTCGTTCCGAAACAGACCGTCATTTCGGAGCTTCTCGATCGACTTGTTAGTGGCGGCGATGACGCGCCCCTGAAATCGACGCTTTTCCCGACTGCCAACCGGCGCGAAGCTACGCTCTTGAAGGACTTGGAGCAATTTGATCTGAATCGGGATCGACACATCGCCAACTTCATCGAGGAAAACGGCCCCGTGCTGACTGCATTGCGCCAACACTCCATCATAGGAATCCACTGCCCCGGTGAATGCTCCCTTCCGATGGCCAAAAAGTTCTGACTCGATCAACGTTTCCTGAAATTCGGAAAGGTTCAGAGAAACGAACGCACGAGTGAAGCTTTCCGCAAAGCACCCTTTGCGCCGTTGGAAGGGGATGAATCCGGAGCGCCCGATCGCCATTGCCGCCGCCCCTTTTCCGGTCCCGGTTTCGCCAAGAAGGAGTGTTGAAAACTCCTCCATCCGTTCGCAGAGCAAGCGCTCGTAATTTCGGATGTCGTGGGTAAAAACGTTTGTCCAAAGGCGACGACGAAATTCTTTCATGCAGGCGCTTTCGCCAACCAACCTCCGGTGAATAAAGTGATGGGCGCGACGGATCTGGAAAAAAATCGCGAAAAAGCGAAGCGACTCTGCCGACGTAAAGCCGCGTTTCGACATCAATCCGATGGCGTGATCAGCAAAATCAATCTGGCAGGGAGTATCGCCGGCAGCAATCTGATCGGTGACCAGTTTGTCCAACGGCTCAAACAGCTGGTGATAGATATCGAAGAGGAAAACGATCCGCATGGTTTCGTTGGCCTCTGCAGGAAACGCCTTCAGCGTGAGCGGCCCGTGCTTGGCTTCCAAACGTTGAAATCGTTGGGCCAGGACCTCGCGGATCAACTGTGCGGTTAGGATCTCATCTCCCGGAAGCTCTCGGCCAATCACTCGCCGATACAACTCCTGACGATCAAGTGAGAAGGGATTGCAGAACGCGGCTTGAGAGACGGTTCGGAAGTATTCCCGGTCAACTTTTGGGACCACATACGCCATACATGAAATGTTATACACCTATACATAAAATGTCCACATCCAGAATTCGTATATCTCCGACCAAAAACTTAAACCATTCACCATAAGCACTTTATAAATTCATCAAAGGAACTGGCATGTGATGTGCATTGTCTGCAACGCTCACAACTTAACCAAAAATCCAATGATTCGAAAATCGATTCTAACCACCACCTTCTTCACAACTGTTGCGGCAATGCTGGCAATAACAACGCTCTCAACCCAGGCAGCCGGATTGCTCGTCGCTGATGGCGGATTTGGCGGAGTGCTCGAAATCAAAGAGCACGATGTCCACGTCACGATCAACAACGGCATCGCGATCACAGAAGTAAATCAGGTATTCCTCAATACCGAAAATCGTCAGGTCGAGGCGCTCTACACCTTCCCTGTTCCAGATGGCGCATCCGTAGCTAACTTCAGCATGTGGATCAACGGAACGGAGATGGTTGGCGAAGTCCTGGAAAAGAAGCGAGCCCGCGAAATCTACGAGAGCTACAAGGCAACTCGCGAAGATCCTGGGCTGCTGGAGCAAACCGATTTCCGCTCCTTTGAAATGCGGGTCTTCCCCATCAACGCCATGGCGGAACAACGGGTCAAGATTACCTACTACCAGGAACTCAACTATGATGATGACTGGGGTACCTACGTCTACCCCCTCGCGACGTCCACCCGCCCAGGAGTCGACACCCGAATATCCGAGAGATTTGCAATTTCCTTTAACGTCCATTCTGAGATCCCCATTCAGAGTATGGAGAGTCCAAGTCACGGTGGGGAATTTGTGATTGCGGCCCACTCTGAGCATTACTATCAGGCCGAACTGGAATCAACGGGTGGCAG
>JBCDHN010000625.1:0-3037 GCA_038749915.1 Verrucomicrobiota bacterium
CTTTTCCTTTAACCTGAATGTCAATGAAAATGGGGTCACCCACTCTGAGGTCGGTTGGACTGGCTTCGACCTTCATTTCAAACCGGCCGACCGTGTTTTGAAAGCTGGCTGGTCGGCCAACTTCAGGAAGTGGTTTGATGGTGAAGTCCAATTCCTGACTCGTGATGGTTCGGGGTTCCGAGAACTGAAGAAAATTCCGCGGAAACAACGTGTTCATCGGCCGCGTCACATTTGCTTCAGTAGATGCCGGTCCCAGTTTGTGACTGCCGGCTGACAATGCTGCAATGCGAGTTGGAAAGCGGACCGAAGTGAAGGGAATCCCATCGATCTGCTTCAGTTCGACGTGATATTGGTGAGGGAAGGGCTTGATGACGAACTTTTCACCGTTCTCGAACTTGGGGCGACCGGCACTGCCGATCGTTCCGCTGCCCCGAACGAAGAGATGAAGCTCGATCGGAACCAGTTCATTGACATAGGCTTCGGTCTTCGCGGCCTTGAAGGTCAGAAAATAGGGCCGTTCGGCGGATAGTTCCTGGTCCCCGGCCATTTCCACGATCTCGAGACTTTGGGCTTCCGTTAGATGGGGGATTCCGTTGATGACGAAGGAGAGGCTGGGAATCTCGTATTTGCCGGGGGTGCGTCCGACGACGCCATACATGACCGTCACCTCGGTCTTGAGGACGCCATTGATGCTTGTCATTCGCGGGCTGTAGACTTTCCGAACGATTTCAAGACCATCGACCTGGATCACTTCAGGAATGTTTTCCGGTTGTCCCCCCTCGATCAGAACGGTGAGATAGGTGTAGACGCCTTTGGCAATTTGCTTTTCTTCCAAACTCGCCCTGACACGAACCTGTTGTTGTTGGGCGTGAAGGGGAACCCAAAGCAGAACCGTGGCGATGCCGCCGAGGAGCCATTTGGTAAAGGTAGTGTTGTTAGGAAAAGCCATGTTACCAATTGCGGAAAGGTTCGCTGGAAAACTGTTCCATCGTCTCAGGTTTCACATCTTTGTCTTCATCCGCGTTGTTCTCAAGGATTCGACGGGCATCTGAAGGAGACCAGTTGCGTTCTTCGGGCTGATTGGGCGGCGGCGGAGACTGTTCGTCCTCGGAAGAATCATCCGGCTCATCTGGTTGGGGAGGAGGAGGTGGTGAATCCTCCTCCTCTTCTTCGTTGTCGGGAGGAGGGTCTTGGTTTTGCTCATCTTCCTGATCTTCATTGTCAGGATTGTCCTCATTTTCGTCGTTCTTTTCTTCCTCGTTCTGATTCTCCTGTTGCTCAGGTGGCTTCAGATTTTCCAGCTGTTGCTTCACAAACTCCAGGTTCTTTTGCGCCAGGGAATTTTGAGGATTGAGTTCAAGCGCGCTCTCGTAGTGTTCGATCGCCGATTCCCATTGTTTTTGGGTTTCCTCCATGTCTGCGGCAACCGTTGACCGGCCTGTCTGAAAGAGTGCATTTCCCAAATTGTAGTGTGCCTGTTCCTGAACTCGTGATTTCCTGCTCAGTAGTGCCTCTCCAAACGCATGCTTTGCTCCTTCAAAATCCTGAGTGCGATAGGCGGCAGCTCCCAGGTTGAGATGTAGCTGTCCTCGATCGAGGTCGATACCCCCTTCTGCCAACTGCTTCATGTAAGCCGCCTGAGCCTCTTCGAAGTTCCCCTTTTCATACGCCTTGAAGCCCTTGTCTGCGATTGCGAACGCTGGCAGCAGGGAGAGTAGAATCAGGATGATGAGGAGGTGATTCACGGGCGGGATTAAAGCAGTCAGGTCGTGACGGTGCGGGTTAATGAAGCACGGATTGGAACTTGTGGCCACGCATGGGAAAGAATCAGCGCCATCATACCCAAAACAAGAGGGATCGCATAGCGCTCAATTGGAATGCGGGTCGCATCCGCCTCAAGCTGCTGGGCTTCCAGTTTTCTCAGCGCTTGTCGAACGACATCACTCACTGAGGACTGACTTCCCATGTTCAAGTAGACTCCGTCCGTCATGTCGGCCAGTTGACGCAACGCCACCGGATCCAAGCGCGAGCGGACGATTTTGCCAGCTTCGTCCTTGATGAAAACTCCGGGCTTTTTGGCCAGGGGATCCGGGATAATGCCGCCGCTCTCGGTCCCGACGCCGACTGCGACGATCAACAATTTGGATTCCGAAGCGCTTTCCTGAAGTTCCTGGAGTTGCTGTTGGCCTTCGAGATCTTCTCCGTCACTGAAAATCACGAGGGCGGCGAGATTCGCCTCCGCTTCCTGCATCGTATCCAACGCGAGAACCGCTGGCTCGACCAGATTGGTTCCTCCTCTGGAAATCACCTCCGTATCCATTTGGTCAATCGATTCCAGAACCGCCTCATGGTCTACTGTGAGAGGGGCCTGTGCAAAAGCGCGGCCGGCAAAGGCGATCAGACCTATCCGGTCAGTGGGAAGGTTGCGGACCAGATCCTGCGCTGCCAGTTTTGCCCGGGTTAATCGATTGGGTTGCAGGTCTTCCGCCAACATGCTGTTTGACGTGTCGATCGCGATGATGACATTCCGGCCCTTGGTCAGGGTTTCGATTTCACGAAAACCCCATTGGGGACGGGCGATGGCGGCAACGAAGAGGGCTATGGCCAAAAGTTGGAGGCTGAAGGCAATCCAATCCGCGGGAGCCGGGGTCTTGTGGACAAGAGCGAGCTGCAGCCGCTTCGCTACGAAGGCATCGACACCGCGGCTGCTGCGGGTGCGTGACCAGACCTTGAGTCCTACCAGGAAGGGCAAAACCAAAAGCAAAATGAACCATTGAGGCGAAGCAAAATCGATCATGAGAGATCGCTAGGATTTTCGCTGGAACGACGCGCTTCGCCAGCAATTTCATCAATGGTTGACCGAAAATTGAGGTCTGCGCTAGGCGATCGCAGGAAGGGTTGGTTTTTTCCGGGTGCGAGGAGCTCTTTTCTTGGCCGCTTTCTCAAGTTGGGTATCGATTGCATCGAGAAGATGAGCCAGTGCAAAGGGTTTGGACAATTGGGGGACACGTTTTAGGAACCCGAGACCGACAGCACC
>JBCDHN010000626.1:0-3035 GCA_038749915.1 Verrucomicrobiota bacterium
GGTCAATCCGCCGTCTTCCCAGTTTGGTCCACGTGATTGAGACTGCAGAGGAGGCTTGAACGCCTGTTACAGACTGAGAGATCCTTCGACAAGCTCAGGATGACGCGTCGTTTGTTGATGTCGTTCGGCGGAATGCCCTACATCTGCCAATCGACAAACCACTCCCAACGAAACCATTGGCACCCGGCCACTTTACGCTAGGTTGCGTGCCATGAAACCTCGCCACGTTTGGCCCATCGCAGTCCTGTTCGCTTTGACCTTCAGCCCGGCCTCTTTTGCTCAGGAGGAAGAAGAATCTGAGAAGCCCAAGGAAGAGAAGAAGCTCCACCCACTGGAAGAAGCGAAGAAGAAGCTGGGCGAGAAGTTCGAGGAGATCCGGCTTGCCAGCGAAAAGTCAGAGGGTTTGTTCGATTACTACCGGGACAAGCGCGACGGCACGGTCTATCTCGCCGTTGAGCCGAAGCAGCTCGGCAAGGAGTTCGTCTACTTCTCTCACACGGTCGACGGGATCGCCTCGGTCGGTCAGTTTCGCGGCCGGTTTGGCTACGAACAGGTTCTCGCGATCGAACGGCATTTCGATAAGATCGATTTCACCGCCCGGAATCACGCGCTTTATTTTGATCCGGAAAACGCGATGAGCCGCGCCGCTGACGCCAACGTGAGCGACGCGGTTCTGGCTTCCGCACCGATTCTGGCTGAGGACCCGAAGAAGGGCACGCTCCTCATCGAGGCCGACGGCATCTTCCTCAAAGAGCTGATGCAACAGGTGAAACCTTCCGAGACCAAAAACGACTCGGAAGGGGAAAGGTTCCGTCTTGGCAAGCTGTCCGAAGAACGCACCAAGTTCACCAAACTCGGCAATTACCCAAAGAACACCGCTTTCACGGTGAGCTATGTTTACGAGGACCTGCACCCGAAGAAATTCGCCGAGGAGCCGGACGTGACGGATTCACGATTCGTCTCCATTGAGATCCAGCATACCCTCATCGCGATGCCGGAGAGCGATTACTATCCGCGTTATGACGATCCTCGGGTTGGCTTTTTCAACACCCAGGTAACTGACATGACTTCGACCAGTCACGTGCCGTATCGCGATTTGATTCATCGCTGGAAACTGGTCCCGAAGAATCCGGAAGCGGAGGTTTCCGAGCCGGTCGAGCCGATCACCTGGTGGATCGAGAATACGACTCCGGTTGAACTGCGAGCAACCATCCGCGACGCGGCGTTGGCGTGGAATCAAGCGTTTGAAAAAGCGGGCTGGAAGAATGCACTCGTGATCAAGCAACAACCTGACGACGCGGACTGGGAAGCAGGTGACATTCGCTACAACGTACTGCGCTGGACGTCTTCTCCCAACCCGCGGTTCGGCGGCTACGGCCCCAGCTTCGTCAATCCGCGCAGTGGGGAGATCCTGGGCGCGGACATCATGCTGGAGTGGGTATTTCTCACGAATCGGGTTCGGTATTCCACCATTTTCGGAAGCGAAGACTCCTCGTCTGCCCTTGGCCCCCGGCGACTGGCGCATCGACAGTGCGCAATTGGCAACTGCCTCCACCACGCCAATCTCTTCGGAAAATCGGCGATCCGGCTGACGGGATTGGGGAAGCTCGAAGAAGATCGGCTCATGAAAGAGGCGCTCTACTACCTCGTGTTGCATGAGCTGGGACACACGCTCGGCCTCGGTCACAACTTCAAGGCCAGTCAGCTGCATGATCCCGCAAAAATCTTCGATCGGCAGCTAACCGAGCGGGTTGGACTCACCGCTTCGGTCATGGAGTATCCCGCGATCAACGTTGCTCCGCCTGACCAGGAACAGGGCCAATACTACCAGACCAATCCGGGTCCTTACGATATTTGGGCGGTTCAGTTTGGCTATTCCCGCAAGATGGATGACGTGGATACACGCGAAGCCCACCTCGCGCTCTCCGCCTCTCAACCGGGACTCGATTACGCCAACGACGCCGATGACATGCGGGCACCGGGCAAAGGAATCGATCCCCGGGCCATGCTCGGCGACATGTCCAGCGACGGAATCGCGTACGGCATCCAACGGATGGATCTGGTGAAGTCGCTGCTGGACGACTTGGTGCAAACCGCAGTCGAACCTGAGCTGAGCTTCCAAAGCGTGACTGATCAGTGGGAGACGCTGCTGTGGCAATACAGCGGCCAACTCAATGCCATCGCACGCTATGTCGGCGGCGTTTATGTTCAACGCGCCCTCGCGGGACAACCACGAACCCAGAATCCGCTGAGCCCGGTTCCGGCCGAAACGCAGCGCCGTGCGCTCGAGATACTTGCGCAATACGCTTTTGCACCTGACGCATTTTCTTGGGATGCGGAGTTGTTGCAGCATCTCCAAACGCAACGACGTGGTTGGGATTTTGAAGCTGATGGCGAGGATCCCAAAGTGCTCGCCGAAATTCTGAAAACCCAGAATGCTGTGCTGGATCACTTGCTGCACAAGAACACGCTGGACCGAATCCTCAATACCGAGTTGTACGGAAACCAGGTTCCCCTGAGCGAGGTTTTTGGTTCCCTGACCAACGCAGTCTTCGTCCTCGAACGCGATTCCGAACCGAACTCTATTCGCCAGAGCCTGCAGCGCAATTATGTCGAACGTCTCATCACCATTGCCGGGATCGAAAACCGTTCGGACTTCCCCCAACCCGCCCGGGCAATCGCCTTCGGCCAATTGGAATCGATTGCCCAGCAAGTGCGCCCGATCAGCAATCCGCATCTCCGCCAGATCCAACACCGGATCGAAAAAGCGCTTCGCAACAACTAACGCCTGTAGCGGGATTCGTAGGAATTCCGGCCTGATCTGCGGCCATCGGAGGATATCTGCGTCGATCCGTGTTGAAAATTCCAGTCAACACAGAGGCTCACCAATTTCCACAGATGAACGCGGATCGGTTCATGGTAGAGATTGATTTTGCAACTGCATGACAAGACTTCCGCCCTTACGATGAACGGTTCGGGATGGTAGCCAATTCCGCTGCGACTCTGGACTACTGCAGTCGCGGCGCGGAATGACC
>JBCDHN010000627.1:0-3026 GCA_038749915.1 Verrucomicrobiota bacterium
GCTTATGGAAGATTTTGCATCTTCCGCTACTTGGGGACCGCTGCCAACAACCGGCTCAGCCAGGGAAACAACTGCTTTTTCCGGCTCACGACGCCATCCATTTCATAAACGCCCTGGTCCTTTTTCGGATAATCGATGCGATCCAGCACCTTGGAGGGACCTTCCGTCAGCAGCACGCTGTAGTGCCGCCCAATGTCCGTCACCATGAGGCAGGCAATGTCGAGGCTCTGGTTCTCGACCAGCTTTTTGAGTTCCGCCTGGAGATCTTCCTGCGCCGGCCAGAAATGGTTCAGTCCCAACTCCTCGATCTGGGAAATACTGACGCGGTAACCGCTTTCCTCGTATTCCTTGCGATCGCTTCCGAGCGCTTCGGTCGGGGTGGACGTTTTGAGGACTGATCCCGCAGCAAAAAACTCTTCCGCAAAGTCATCGATGTTGATGCCGGCAATTTTGGAAAGCCAATCCAGCGTTTTCTTGTCCTCACCAGTGGTCGTCGGTGAGGTCAGCTTGAGCGTATCGGAAATCAATCCGGCGCAGAGGCAGGTGGCGATCGAGCGCGTCGGCATCAAGCCCTGATCCCAGAACAAGCGTGCCACAATCGTGGAAGTCGAGCCGACAGGTAGGTTGATAAACCGGATCGGCTCTTTGGATGTCAGATTCCCACTAAGGCGGTGGTGATCGATGACCTCCAGAATCTGGGAGTCTTCCGCTCCGGTTACAGCCTGGGAGAATTCATTGTGATCGACGAGGACAAGGCGTCGGGACGGCAAATCGATCAAGTCCGACCTGGAAAACACCCCGGTGAGCTGCCCTTCGTCGTCGACGACTGGAAAGAGCGATTGGGCCGATCCCCGAACTTCAGCCTGGACCGCCGCAACCAGCGTGTCGGTTTCAAACCGCACAAAATCCGAGGAAATTCCCTCCTCAATCCGGCGCGACCCTCGAATGAACTGAATCGTGCTCGCCGTATCGTGATCCGTCGAAATAATCGTGGTGCCGTTCTTTTGCGCCACCCGAATCACATCGCGGGAAACTTTTGATCCGCTGGTTACAAGCAGGACTCGAACACCTCGTTCCGCCGCGAGCTTCTGGACGTTGGACCGATCGCCCGAAAGCAGCATGAGTTGGTCGGACGGAAACTGATCCACCCGGTCTTTCATCACGTCCTCGCTGCTGGCCGCGACCATGATGAGATAGTCTTCAATCGCTTCCGGGTCGCTGCCCTGATGGACCACTTCTCCGCCCAGGGTCCGAACAGTGTTGGATACGCTCGTCCGAACCACCCTCATGCGTTCCGGCGATTCCCCTACGGGTAAAAGAAGCTTGAGCAGGTCCTGGAGGGACAACATCCCAACGAGGTGATGTTCGCCTTCCACGATCGGGATGCTGCGATAGCCACCCCAAATCATCCGCTGATAAACGTCGAGGAAGCTCTCATGTGGCGCGGCTGTGGCAACGGTCCGGGTTCCGAGAGAACCAACATTCAAACGAACGTCCATGACCAGCTCCGGCAGCTCGACACCGGCCTTCTTCAGCACCCAATCGGTTCTTGCCGTGACCGTCCCGCATCGGGCGGCAACAGCTTCCGGCATTCGAGTGCGGCGAAGCAGATCAGCATACGCGATGGCGGAACAAATAGCGTCCGTATCGGGATTGCGATGGCCAATAACGTAAACGGGACTGGGTGCCGGACTCATGGAAGGGCGCAAAGGTAAACGAAAACGGACATTTAGCCACTCTGTGGCTTGCCGAATTTTGACTCTGAAACAGGAGCGATCGCTGAAGCGTCCAGCCTAAACACCTTCCGAGCCACCTTGACGGCGCTGTTGTTGCTCGCGCCAGATCGGGATCGAAGGCTCAACACGATCGATCGCTTTCAACAACATCTTGGTGTTCAACGGAACGATGTCGTGCTTTTTCATGGCGAGACGAAGAGCGTCCTCAATCGCCAACTCGAAAACCTGGGCAATGTCCGCTCCGGAATAATCCTCAAGCCGGGAAGATAGTTTGGGGTAGTCGAGTTGACTCACGGGACGGTTCTGGGCCTGCATTTTCAGAATCTTCTGGCGGCTTTCATCATCAGGAGCCGGCACGTAAATACGACGATCGAATCGGCCCGGCCGCAGAAACGCGGGATCGATGCTCCAAATCGCGCTCGTCGCCGCGATGACGAGAACGCCTTCATTGGCGCCGTCATAGCCGTCCAACTCCATCAAAAACTGGTTCACCACGGTCCGGGCGGCATTTTGCTTGAGGTCGCCACGGTCAGCTCCCAACGCATCCAGCTCATCAATGAAAATCACGGATGGGGCGTTTTCCCGAGCCATTTGAAAGACGCTGTTCAGGTTTTTCTCGCTGCAACCGATGTACATCTCGAGAACCTGATGAAGCTTCACCGTGTAATAGCTCGCTTCGGTCTCCCCGGCCAGAGCGCGGCAGACCAGTGACTTTCCACATCCGGGAGGTCCGTGCAGCAGCACGCCGCCCCCGGCCTTCTTCCCGTAGCTCGTAAACAGGTCCTGATATTGATACGGATACACCAGCTTCATGAGAAGCTCGTCCTTCACATCATCCATTCCGGCGACGTCGGCAAACGAGCCCTGGGGCCGCTCGAACTCGTCGAAGTTGAAAATCTCCTCGTCGTCAACGAAGTCGAATTCCTCCTGCTCCATCCCGGAATTTCCCAGGCTGGGCAAATCGTCATCAAAAGGATCGTTTCCCATCCCCAGATCATAGTCTTCGGCATCCCATCCCGCATTGGCAACGAGCCGGGGACGATCATCCCCCAAGTTGTTTCGGCCGATCGAATGGCCGCGAAAAGCGAGTTCGGCCTCCAGCTCCTTGTCGGACACGAGTTTGCTGATCCCGCGGGCCGTATCGTAGTGCTCGACCGCTTTGTTGAGGTCTTCCTCCGCGAGATAAACCCGGGTCAACAGCAAATGAACCGGCGCAAAGCCGACGTGCTGGCGTGCAATCGCCTGGGCACGTACTTCCGCCTCAGACAATTTGCCCTGGTAAAAGAGGAC
>JBCDHN010000628.1:0-3024 GCA_038749915.1 Verrucomicrobiota bacterium
CGCGCCTCCAATCTGACCGAGTTCAAGCCCGGTGAAGCCGAATTCGTCGGCCCAGTTATCAAAAATTCCGCCGCGAATGGCAAAGCCGACCCCTGAGGCTAAAATTGCCATAAATCCGGCCCAAAGTAGTCGACTGGCATTATCCGTAATGCCGTCAGATTTCATCGTACTGATCATTAGTGAAGGTGGTTTTTAAAGTTGGATAAGTAGCTGGTTAGCTCGATTACACGGGTTTGGGGAGATTTACACGGGCAAAAGTCGCCTTTCTTAACACACTCACCGGGGAGGACAAGTTCAAAACCTTAAGAGAAGTTCAGAATTTCCGGATTGGGTGCGGGAAAACCATTCCTACTGACAAAAGCATTGATTTCGATTTCATTTTCGAAACAATGCGGGCTTCCAACCCCAAAAACTCGCCACGATGTCAGATCCCGACGCCAATCTTCCCGACAAGAAGCTCTTCTGGGCATGCTTTGTTGCCCTTGTTGCCACCTCCTTCGTTTTCTCCGTTCGCAGCATGGTGATCGGAGACTGGCAAACGGAATTCAACCTTTCTGAAACCCAAAAGGGCCAGATCCTGGGAGCCGGACTCTGGCCCTTCGCGATCACCATCGTGGTTTTCAGCCTGATCATCGACAAAATCGGATACAAGACGGCTGCGTTCTTCGCCATTTTCTGTCAGATTGCTTCGACGATTATCATCATCTTCGCGAATGGGTATTGGGCACTGTGGATCGGCAGTTTTGTCGTCGCACTGGGCAATGGAACCGTTGAGGCCTACATCAACCCTGTCGTAGCCACGATGTACAAAAAGGAGAAGACGAAGTGGCTTAATATTCTTCACGCGGGCTGGCCTCTGGGGCTCGTGATTGGTGGGCTCGTGGCCATTTTCCTCAAGGATCAAAGCTGGCAGCTCAAAATGGGGCTTCTCCTGGTTCCTGTGATTTTCTACACCATCCTCACGTTGCCCTGTAAATTTCCGGTGAATGAGCGCGTCGCGGCGGGTGTTCCCTATCGAGACATGCTCAAAGAAGTCGGCGTTCTCGGCTTCCTCATCATTGGTTACCTTCTCTTTAACGAAATCGGCCGCGTCTTCGACCTTCCCATAGCCGTCGTCTGGAGCCTCATCGCGATAACGGTCATCGGTGTCGGCATTTACACGAAGAGCCCCGGCGCTCCCATCTTCCTGATCCTGTTGATAACCATCGGCCCCCTTGCCACGACCGAGCTGGGAACGGACACCTGGATTACCGAGCTGATGGAACCCGAAATGACGAAACTCGGCGTCAACGCAGGTTGGGTGCTGATCTATACCTCGCTCATCATGACCGTACTACGATTTTGCGCCGGTCCCATCGTCCACAAGCTTTCACCTCTTGGACTGCTCATGGCGAGCGCGGCCTTGGCCATTTGCGGCCTCATTTTCCTCTCCAAAGCGGTCGGAATCACCATTTTGCTGGCGGCGACGCTCTACGGTTTCGGCAAGACCTTCCTCTGGCCCACGACCCTGGGCATCGTGGCTGAACGATTCCCGAAAGGTGGAGCGTTGACGCTTAACGGAGTTTCCGCGGTCGGCGTCCTGTTCATGGGAATCATCGGTGCTCCCCTGATTGGATTGGTTCAGGACCAATCCGTTGATGCTGACCTCCTTGCCAAACAGCCCGAGATCCATGCCAAGGTGGTGGGCGAGCCGGAAAAGGCGATTCTTGGACTCGAAGCACCAACCATCGATGGTGAGAAGCTTGCGGCGGCTAGTGAAGAAGAACAGGCAGCGGTTACCGAAATCCAGGAAGCACAGAAAAAAGCGACGCTCGCGAGAATCGCGGTCCTGCCGGTCTTCATGTTGATCTGTTATGTGGGCCTCTTCCTCTACTTCAAATCGAGAGGCGGCTACAAGCCGGTCGATCTGGCTGTCGACTCACCCTGACTTGGCCGAAATTGCGGATATGTTAGGATGCTGCGGTTGAACCATTGCCAATGGCAGGGTTTGGCCGTAACACCTTGCCATGACAACGCGTGAGGAAATTGCGAAGATCTTGCGGCAAATTGCTCAACTGCTTGAGCTGAAGGGCGAAAACCCGTTTAAAATTCGCGCCTACCGCACGGGAGCCGAGACAGTGGAGACGTTCAGTGGCGACTTCATCCAGTTGGCGAAAGACAATGAGTTAAAGCCGATCAAGGGCATCGGCGATGCGTTGGCCAAGAAGATTCACCAGCTGGTGACTGAGGGAAAAATGGAGTTTTGGGAGAATCTGAAAGGAGAATTCCCCGAGTCGATTTTTGAGCTTTTCGAAATTCAGGGTCTCGGCCCCAAGAAAGCCAAAGCCCTCTATGAAGAACTTGGAGTCGACTCGATTGAGAAGCTGAAAGTGATCTGCGCGAGCGGGGAAGCCGCCAAGCTAAGCGGGTTTGGCGCCAAGAGCGTCGAGAAGATCCTCGAAGCAATCGCGTTTCGGGAAAGCTTCGCCGGGAGATTCAGGCTCGGCGATGTCGCTGGCCATGTTCAAGCAATCCTCGATGGGCTGAAATCGCATCCGGCCACGAGTCGAGCCGAAGCCGCGGGATCCATCCGGCGTGGGAAGGAAACCGTGCACGATCTGGATTTCATTGTGGCCACGAAAGAGCCTCAGGAGCTAATGGATTTCTTTGTGGAGCAACCTTGGACAGCCGAAGTGCTGGTCCATGGGGCAACCAAGTCTTCGATCCGCTTGGAAAACGGGGTTCAATGCGATCTGCGCGCGGTATCGAACGAGGAATATCCGTGCGCCCTTGTCTACTTCACTGGCAGCAAGGAGCACAATATTCAGCTGCGAAGCCGGGCCCTGAAGCGAGGCCTGACGCTAAACGAATATCGACTGGCACCGACCGAAGGAAGCGAGGCAAAGTCTCCCCAAATCCAGGACGAAGCGGATGTTTACCGCGCCCTGGGCCTGGATTTCATCGATCCGGCTCTGCGCGAAGCAACTGGCGAAGTGGAAGCGGCGGAGTCGGGTGACCTGCCGAGGTTAATTGAGCAGGAAAATC
>JBCDHN010000629.1:0-3017 GCA_038749915.1 Verrucomicrobiota bacterium
CGCCGTTTCCTCAATGACCCTGATCACAAAATCAGCCACCGATCCATCGATTAGATCAGGCCGCGGATCCAGCCCGACACACAAGTTGGATCCAGTTTGCTCGATTTGACGGATAAGCTTTTCGCGATAGGTCATGACGTCATTTGCGACACGAAAGCTTGTCTGGCAACCCCGAATTCTGGCTCTGTTAGTTGACTTCGACGGTCTTAGCGCAGCTTCTCCGAGAAGGATTAAAACTCGATCAATCGAGCCTCCGAATAGGGATCCACGGAAGCTTCAATCCCTTTCAGTTCATTCCAGATTCCGAGGTCAGGCTCACCAATTCGAAGGTCGTATCTCCCCGGAGCAAAGACCCAGGGCGTGATTTTGTTGCCTTTGATTCTGAGGGCATAGACGAGCTTTTTGGTAATCGCTTCGCGGACCTGGATCACCGGGTTCTCCATTCCTCCGACTTCGAGAGGAGGCAGGTAACCGGCCGCTTCGCGCAAATAGTTATCGCGTTGATTGATCGTTTTGGGCCATCCAGGGTATTGCTGAGCATCCGTCTGCGCCGGATCAACTCTCCTCGGCCAACACTCCATGGTAATTGTCCGCTCAGGCTTGCGAAACCGGACGATTCCATAGCCTGGCATCTTGTTGTGAAGATCCTTGGGCTCGACTCCAAAATCTTCACCCGGGTTGGTGGCTGCGTAGACCGTGACCGGATTGTAAAAGCCATCGACATGGTCCCCCTGCCAGTGGGGGGCATTGTCAGGACGATTGAGCCCGGAACGCCTCGGATTCCAGGCCCGCGGGTAGAAATTGGCAATGGATGGCACACAGAAACTCCAGATGCTGTCACGATGCTTCTCGACACCGTGATGAACAATGGTGGCCAAGTGCTGATCTCCGGCCAGATGGAACGCAAACGCCTTGCGAAGGTGATTCAAGGCTTGATTCCGGCCCGTTTGGGGCCAGCCATTGGAATCGAGATCCGCAATGAGGTAATCAAGGTTCGGCCCGTGATGAGTGGCCATGTTCGCGAAGATGGTCTGCGATAACGCAACCTTGAAGTCAGACGTTCGCCAGTCCTCGGCCCAGATTTCAAGAAAGTCGTGCTGGCGGTTTCCCAGCAGACTGAGACCAGGAAGGTCAAGTTGTCGGGTATCGAATTGTGGGTTGTTGAAATGATCAGGGCGCCCGGTTCCGCTCGGCGGCAAACCGTGATCGGCGCATCCTGATTTGAATTTTCGATCTTCGAGGATTGCGAAGCTGATCCTACCGTAATTCAGCTCCGTGAAGTAGACCGGGATGTCTTGTTCGACCGGCTCGGGGTCAAAAGCATCGGGGAGGTGGCTGGTCTGGGTGCGGTGTACCATCTGGACAAAGCTAGCCGGGTGAACATAACCGCCCGCATTATCGACATGGATGGGGCGTCCGTTCTCACCCCAAATATTTCCCTGATACACATCATGGTCGTCAGGAATGGTCACCGTCGGAATATCCCGCGTGAGGTCTCGATACGCCCAACAAAAGAGATACCATTTGTAGAGGTAATCGAGGTCGATCTGATCGCGGTCCGGGAAGGTCGGGCTCTTCCCTTCGTAGACTTGATCCCCACTGAAAAAGAGAACGTCAGGGTTGTGGTGTGAGACACTCTTGACGATGTCATCATGGGGAAACCACATTCCGCTCTCCCAGTTAGTGGGTGCTGTCTTGGAGCCAATTTGATGAGAGTTGTTGTGATTGCCGGTAAAGCCTGCCACGACGATTTCCGGCTTGTCGACCGGGTCCTTTCGAACAATGCCAGACCAAACCGAATCGCCATACACCACCCGATAGAGCGTGTCCTGGCTTGCATCCCAATCGGATACTCGAAACGTCGCCGTCCAACCGGGAACGAGAATATCAGCTTCTGCGGTCGGGAGCCAATCATCGCCCTTTTTCGTCTCAAGGAAGCAGCGCTTTGGTTCGTCCTCACCGAGCGGCAACAGCTGGGCGGTCATCTTCAGAACACTGCGACTGAGGGTATATTGGGTTGAAGCAATCGGCCCGAAGCTCGCTTTGGTATCGCTAACGATCCCAGGTCCGGAAAGCTCCAGGCTTCCAAACCATGCCTGAAGTCCGGTGCCTGGTTTGGGATTGGAAACCAACGCCACATTCCCTTTCAGACCCGCAAGTTTGAATTTTGCTCTCGAAATCTGAGTTCCCTCCGGTGTTGCTGTGCGCACCCTGAGGACGAAACCATCTGTTCCGGGCTCCGCATTGATTTCAAGAATCACATCGTCGATTGGATCTCGATCGCCTGTTGGGCTGGCAAGATCCGGTTGGTCGAGAAAAACCTGACCAGCGCCATCGACCCCGATGAATGAACCAAATCCTGGCCCCTTCCAATGATGAATGATGGCGGCCGCACGGTAATCCATTTCAGAGCCGCCAGCTCCCAGTAAAAGCCCGCGTTGTGAGTCGAGCCCCGGTTTAGCTCCTTCGTCCCGGATGGCGCCCAATCGCGTCGAAATGCGGAACCCCGCTTCTCCGGTCAACCGATGCGTTAGAAGATGCACGGTTCGCATGGGAAGATTTTTTTTGGCGATGCACTCCAACCGGCCATTTTTGATTTGCCAGTCTTGCAGCCGGTTCGCCCAAAAATCGGCGCCTATCCAAGTGCGGTCAGGTTCGATTTCCCATTGGCTGCGAAAGACCTGAGCTTCTGCGCTCGCTAGCAGAAGAAGAACAAAATAGGGGAGGGTTTTGAGCATCCCAGAAAAGATACCAATCTCTCTGAAAACTCAAGGCGGGAGCGGATCACAACCCAACTAAGTGGCTTTCTCAGCTTCGCACAGCGCTTCGAAAACGGGTCCAGGCACATAGCGACGCACCTGTTCTTCCCATCCGGTGGGACCAACCAGGCCTTTCACCATGCTGGAACTGACCTCGGCCATCTCCCGGGAAGGCATCAAAAAGACCGTTGTAATCTCCGGTCGGATGTCCTCGTTAATCTGACGCATTACCCGCTCGAACTCGTAGTCTCCCGGCGA
>JBCDHN010000630.1:0-3006 GCA_038749915.1 Verrucomicrobiota bacterium
GGAAATTCTCTGGTCCGAGTTGACTGACAATTGGAGAGTACGGGTGACTCCTGAAAAGGTGATGGGCAAGATTCGGGAGCTCTCTTCCTGACAAATGTAAAAAAGTGGGTTTTTAAGATGTGGAAATGCTAAAGAGAGCTTAAGTTTTAGCTTTCCAAGCCACAGTCTGGAACACATCACCCATGCGAGTCCTTTCAATCGACCCTGCTTTGCGGAACACCGGCTACGCTGTTCTCGAAAAAGCCATTTCCAATGACGGTCGAAAAGTTCCCCAGCGCGATCAATACAACACGCTGACCTATGGCGTCGTTCATAACCCACCCAAAATCAGCCAGTCGGAATGCCTCGTCGCGACTCGTGCGAAACTGGATGAGGTGATTCGAGAGCACCAACCAAACGTCTGTGCGATTGAATCGATCATTTACGTTCAGAGTTACAAGACCGCGATCACGATGGGGGCGGCGCGGGGAGCTGCCTTGATCGCGGCTGCCGAGAACGGCCTCAAAATTCACGAATATGCGCCCAAGCGGGTCAAACAGGCCGTGGTTGGGCGCGGCGCTGCTTCCAAAGAACAGGTCGCGTTCATGATGCGGGCACTCCTCGGATTGACCGAAACACCACCGAGCGATGCGGCGGATGCGCTCGCCATCGGTTTGGCCCATTTCTACACCGAAGCAATGGGAAATGTGCTCGGCACGGCGCGCGCCGCCATTTGACCCGGCTGGGGATCGGTCTTATACGACCGTTCCGACTTATGGCGCTCGATTTTCAATGGCTCGGCCGTGTTTCCTACGAAGATGGACTCTCACTTCAGGAAGATCTCGTCGCGAAGCGACAAGCTGGCGAGATTCCCGATACCGTGTTGTATTTGGAGCATGATCCCGTCTACACCATCGGACGAACGCGGGATCGATCGAGTTTGCGGGATACTCAGGAAAAAGGGCTGAATGTCGTCGAAATCAATCGAGGAGGGCAGGCGACCTATCACGGGCCCGGCCAACTGGTTGGCTATCTCATTCTCGACCTCACCAAACTCGGCAAAGACCTCCACATCTTCCTCCGCGCGATTGAACAGGCGCTGATTGACGGCTGCCGGGAAATGGGGTTTGAAACGGACCGGCGTGAAGGTCTCACCGGTGTTTGGATCGAGAACCGCAAGATCGCCTCCATCGGCGTTGGCGTTCGCAAATGGGTTACGATGCATGGATTTGCGATCAATGTGGCGAAGGATTTGAGCGGGTTCGAAGCAATCATTCCCTGTGGGATTGCGGATGTTGAAATGACTTCTATCGAGCTGGAGACCGGCGAATCCATGGAAGTGCAAGCCTTTTCCGAGGCGCTGACACCGCATTTTTCCCGGGAGATCGGAGCTCTGGCCGGGAGCGCTGTTTCCTAGGGCCGCTGCCGGTCATCGGTTGTAAATGGCGGCTGTCTGGTTTACCGGTTAGAACCCATGAGCAACCCATATCTCGCTGACGATTTTCACGTTCGCTGGTCAAGTCTGACTCCCGATCACATTGAGACGGATATAGCCTCCGCTCTCAAAACGGCGCAATCCAATATCGACACCTTGGCGTTTCCCACGGACGAGGCGTTGAACTTTGAAAACACGCTTCTTGCCTTGGAGGAATCGACCGAAGCATTGACGATGGCCTGGGGATTGGTGAGTCATTTGGACAGTGTGCGGAACAGCGATGAGCTGCGCGAAGCTTACAACGCGATGTTGCCGAAGGTGACCGAGTTCTTCGCCCAAATTCCCCTCAACGATGATTTGTGGAAGCGGTTGAAGGCGTACTCCGAAACTGACGATGCGGAGAGCCTGACGGGTGCGAGGAAACGCTTGCTCAGCGAAACGCTGGCCGATTTTCGGGAAAGCGGAGCCGACCTTCCCGACGATCAAAAGACCCGGTTGAAAGAGGTCAAAGCGGAGTTGGCCAAAGTGACGCAGAAGTTCAGCGAGAACGTGCTCGATTCCACCAACGATTGGGAACTGATTCTCGATGACGATTCCCGGCTGAAGGGGATGCCGCAGAGCCAGATTGATGCGGCGCGTGCCAGTGCCAGCGCCAAAGACAAGGAGGGCAAGTATCGCATTTCACTTCAGATCACCTCCTATGCCCCGGTCTTGGAACACGCGGAAGACGAATCGCTGCGCAAAGAGGTGTGGGATGGATCAACCACCGTTGGCTCCAAAGAACCCTGGGACAATACCGAGCTGATTTGGCAGATCCTCGCACTGCGCCAGGAGCTGGCGGAGATTTTGGGAGAGGAACACTTTGCCAATCACGTTCTCGAACGCCGGATGGCAAAAACCGGTGAGGGAGCCCTCAAGTTCGTCGAAGATCTTCACGACCGCGTCGAGGGAAAATTTGCGGAAGAAAATCAGGCGCTGGAGGCCTTTGCCTCGGAAAAGTCGGGCGGAGCGGCCGAGAATCTGGAGCCATGGAGCCTCGCGTTTTGGGCCGAAGCGATGCGTCAGGAGCAGTATGCCTTCGATGACGAGGTATTGCGGCCCTATTTCCCGATCGACGGCGTGATTCAGGGCATGTTTCAGATCACCGAGAAAATCTTCGGCATCAAAATGGCCGAGCGTGAATCGGTCTTTGTCGAAGCCGGTGAGACTGCACCTGAGGGGAAGATTGAAGTCTGGCATCCGGATGTGAAGTTTTACGATATTCATGACGAAGCCGGCCATCACCTGGGATCGTTCTATGCCGATTGGCATCCTCGCGATGACAAGCGTGCTGGAGCGTGGATGAACTATCTGAAGACCGGCCTGCCGCCGGCCGCTGGGGGCGAGCGAACCCCGCACCTGGGCCTGATTGCAGGGAACATGTCGCCTTCCGTTGATGGTAAGCCTGCTTTGCTGACCCACAGCGAAGTGGAAACCGTGTTTCATGAATTTGGCCATCTGCTTCACCATCTCTTGGGTGAGGTCGAGATCCGTTCGCTCAATGGCGTCAACGTTGTTTGGGACTTCGTCGAGTTGCCCTCGCAGATCATGGA
>JBCDHN010000631.1:0-3005 GCA_038749915.1 Verrucomicrobiota bacterium
CCGTGGAGTGCTTCGGCGTGGATGGATCAGCACGGTGGGCGTTGAGCCAAGGTGGCCCTAGCCATTATCATTTTTGCTCGAGCACACGCCGATGAACTCCGAGATTTCTGCGTCTTAGAAGAACAGCTAGCCTGTCTAAGTGTCCCCACCGGCCTTAATCAGGCAGGGACCTATACCTTTGAGTTAACCGCAATTCCCTTTGGTGAGCCTTTAGAAACGCCCATTAGCACAGTGACAGACCCGGTTGAAAAAGCGGCCTGATAGACTTCGCGAATTCGGGCACCCTTGGTGCTGCCATAACGGATACCCGCTGCGGCGGCGAGATCTTCCGTCTCCATTGCCAAACCAAGATATTGAGCCGCCATCGCGAGGGATGATACTCCGCAATAGGCACGGTCTCCCTGGGGAAACATTGGAATTTCGGTCAGGACTCGATCCCCGTTCTCCAAAATCTGGATTCGAGCGCGAATTGACGACTTCCATGCTTCTTTGTCGGCTTTCATTCGGGCTTCAGAAAACCAAGTCTGAGCCGCCCGCAGGTTGGGAAAAACCGTCAACTTGACCAATTGCTCGTCGATATGATGGAACCGAGCTGTCAGATTCCCCATCTCAAAGAGTTTCACCCGCTGCTTGAGCAGACGATTTTCCCCAAGGAGACCGACATCGGCATTCGCACTTTTCGCCAAAAGGATAAGGCCGGCTTCAACGTCACGCGCCGTCTCTTGGACCTGGCGACGAAAGGCTTCCTGATGCTCTTCGCGAGTTCTCTGCGCATTTTCGTTGGCGACGTATCCGAAATGCGTCCCTGAATCGAGAAACAACAGCGTGATCGACTCGATTTTCGCACCTTCAAACTTGGCCGTAATTGCGTGGGGCTTTCGTCCGAAAACCGCAGAAGGCTTGGGCCAGTGCCGGTGGGAAATCCGGGTTACCGCCTCTCGTGGCTGCCAGATCTGAAGGAACTCAGGCTTGGACCAGAAGGCCGAATCCGTCAGCGCTTGTCTTGTTGGAAATTCCTCTGAAAACCCAACCGCTGAAATTCCGATCCAGAAAAGCAACGCGCCTTTCACGAATCGCGAGGTTCCAGAAAGACCTGCAAACCGCCATCCCGTAGCGTTCCAATTCGCACTTCCAAATGGCCCGTTGTCATCGATGGGTTTTGACTCGAAATCTCCTTGCCGCTCCAGGCCCGGATATTCGCGAGAACCTGCCGGGTGATGCGTCCCGGGTTCTGGCTGTCTGCAGAATAGCGGATTTCAAACCTGACATTCCGGTTGTCGCGCTTGTGAACGGTCACCTGCTGTGCTTCGACCCCAAACACCACCGCCCGCATCTCAAGCCGCTGAATTTCCAGACTGGTGTCATCATTGTCAGTCTCGTTCCACATTCCCCATTTTCCTTTCAAGCCTCCATTCGCTTCCCAAGTCGACTCCCGGTTCGCAAACTCTTCGAGCCGGACACCGGCTGGATTGATAAAAAAGCCGCCAATCGTGTCAGGGATCGCAAACACGACAGCAGCGGAAAGAACAGCGAATGCGGAAACAACGATGGGGGTTTTCATAACTGGGGTTTTTGATCAATGAACCCGGATTTTTCGTCTCGGCAAGCGATGGATGACAATCCCATTTCCCGGTTGAACCCCGAATGACCTTGGGAGAGTCTCGTGCAAACCGTTCCTGTGATTCGCTGGCTCATCCCAATTCTCGCATACCTCATCGGCACCTCTGCTCAGGCCCAAGTGCCGACTGAAGATGTTCATGGCTACGTTTATGTCGAGCCATTTGAGCTAAGGAAAGAGTTTGCGGTTTATCTTCGCTCCTACCCCAAATGGGCGGCTTCGGCAGAATTGGGTGAGTTGATTCAAATGGACCAACGCGAGGCAATCCTGACTGAATTCGAGGAAACATTCGATACAGCTTGTCCCCTGGAGGTCGATGGCTCTCTCCCGGATCTCAAACTCGACCGGATCCAATTTGTTCGGATCGCCGATGAGCTGGGCGTTGTTCCGGATGACCGAAAGGAGATCCCGGTCTCAGAAGCTCTCGTGGCTGCCGTCTACGCGATTTCCACCAAAGGTTACCCCAGCAATCTGCAACTGACCTGGGACTTCTTTCCCCGACCGGAAATCGAAGTGCCTGTAGCCTTTGTCACGAAGGTGGGAAAGAAAACGGTCACTTTCTCGCAGGCAAATTCCCAGCAGGGTTGGACCGTCCCCGGCAGCGCGGCGCTACCCACCCTGCGTCCCGTTCCCGCAGTGATCGCCAGCGCCGAGACAGGCCCCTTGGAACTCCCGGTTCCCAGCCTCGTCTTTATGGGACTTGCCCTGCTCATTGGGATCGCAGGTCGTTTGGCTCCTCCCCGCGCCAATCTTCCGCTCGGCCTTGCCGCAGTCTTGTGCCTAATCGCAACGCCACTGGCCTGGAACTACGGTCGAATTCCCCTGGATGACAAGATCAGCGACCTGCCGGCTTACGATGAAGCCTATGTCGACGAAGTCGTCTATGCACTGTTGCGAAACATCTACCACGCCTTCGATTATCGGGATGAATCCATGATCTACGACACCCTTGCTGCTTCTGTCGATGGACCACTCCTGGAACAGATTTATCTGGAGATTCGACGAGGGCTGGAACTCGAAAATCAGGGCGGTCCCCGCGTCAAAGTCACCACCGTTGATCTCCGCGAAACCTTTGCGGAGCCAATTGGCGATAGGGAAGGTTTTCGAGCAGACGTGGAATGGCGTGCCGTTGGCGAAGTGACTCACTGGGGACATACTCACAAACGGCCCAACTTTTATCACGCCTGGTTCGCCATCGAACCCCGGGGTGAGAGTTGGAAGCTGACCGAACTGGAAATCATCGAAGAGGGAAGACTGTGACCCTGGAGATAGACAACATTCGTTTTCGCTATCCCAACGAACGCTTCCAGTTTCATCTTCGCGAATTTAGAGCAACCGAACAGGAAACGATCGCGGTGGTTGGCCCAAGCGGGTGCGGGAAGACGAC
>JBCDHN010000632.1:0-2999 GCA_038749915.1 Verrucomicrobiota bacterium
CCCAACTGCTCCGGGGCAGGCTCGGCTACGGGAGGCAAAACTTCCGCGTTTTCGGTTGCCAGGGCAGGCGCTGAGCTGGGGTCTGGGACCGGGGAAGCCACATGGACGGTCTCTTCCACTGGCGCTTCTGGTGGGGATTCGACCGGGGCGGCCGAATAGAGCACGCGAGGCTCCAGAGTCTCCAGCATCAGTTTTTCGCACTCGCGCTCCGAACGGCTTTCAGTTCCGAATAGACGCTCTAGAAAACCGGAGTTCTTTTTCTCGGTCGTTGAGGGGGTGTTTTTCATGAGAGAAATATCTAGATTTCGAGATTGGAAACGGGAGTAGCTGCAGCTTGAAGGCATGTTTGCTATTCCCCAATGCCGGGGCAGGCGCGGCCGTTGTCCTTGCGTCACCACCGCGACAAATCGGCTGGGTCATCTCGTTGTGGTTGAGTCATCTCCTTAAAAGCTCTTCGCAGGGAAATGATCAGCATCGGGGATTGGTAACGGAGAAAATGGAATTTCCTCCTTCATTTCTTTGAGTAGGCAATCAACCTCTCAACTCGCGGGGAGAACTCGCGACAGAGCAATTAGGCCAAAACCTCCCGAATTACCTAGGGAGCGTCTACTCCGGCAAGTCGCTGATCAATCCTTGAAAAAGCGTTTTACACCGTTGCTGCTGGCCTCCAGGTGGGTGACCACTCCGGTTGTTTGAATCCACCGATTCTCGTAAGAAGAAAACTCGCCGCTTCCCTGAAGTTCTGGGATCGAAAGCCTTAAGACTGAGGGGGTTGGTCCAGACTTCGAACTCAAAACGAGGGCGAGAACACCAGCTGCGAGAAAGCCGAGGGCGAACCAGAAAAGACGCTTGGACATGTTTAGGGGCAAAGGGAAACGGAGGATCAGGAACCAGCGATTCTAGCGGAAGTTGGGAGGTAGGCTGCTTGGGGTGCTGAACGATACCATCACCGTTCTCTGGTCTTAACCCTTGGAGGCTGGACCACGATATGCATCATTTTCTCACAAGATCACCTTCTTTTGCCCGCTTTTAGCGATCCCAAACCGGCCGAAAGCTGCTTCTCTCCGTAGCCTCAAACTTCGAGCAGTTGACCGAAAACGTCTCCTTCATCAAGATCTGTCAAATCTGACAACTCAGGCAAGAGTCGTGCATCAAATTCAAAGGTGAAAATCTGAGGGGTCGGTGTTGGAACCAGCGAGGATGGTGGCGGTGTGATGATGATCTGAACGGTGTAGAAGTCGTTGTCGAGCGTTAGTCCCGGCATCTCAGCCGCGAAATTCCCGTCGAGATCGATCATGGTTGTGACCGATCCCAGGACATCATTGTTTCCGATCAGGTTGATGGTGACTTCGCTCCCTGCGTCACCGACGAAGGCGAAGTAGGGCGTCCGAGCAACTGGCAATCCATTCTCATCAACGCGATCGGCTTGGAATCCAGCGAACAGATTGAGGGTGGTTTCACCGTCGCCGGTTCCCACAGAACTGAGACCCTGGCCGGACTCACCCTGATTGTTGATGGCATTCAGAATCCCGACCAGTTCCTGCGGCAGGACTCCCTCGCCCGGAGCGTCTTCCGGATTTGGATCAGCTTCGAAGACTTCAACCGGTGGCGTCGGAGTCGAGGGCTCTTCAGGAGTTGCAGGCGGAGTTGAAGAACTCGGAGGACTTGGAGGAGCCGGAGGCGTGGCCGGTGCCGAATCGTTATCCGTGATGTTGACGGTAACGTTCGGGGCGGTCAAACCTGCGAAGTTTCCATCGCTGCTGGTGGTTGAGAGGCTGATCGTTAGCGTTTCGGCGCCCTCGACGGCTGCGTCGTCTTCAGCGGATACCGTCACAGTCTGGATCGTGGATGCATTACCAGGTGTGAAAGTGAGGGTGTGCGGATTGCCGGCGCCGCTTCCGAGATCCACGTCCACGTCCGAAGGTGTCAGAATGACGTCCACGTTCGCGGTCGGCGTACTTTGCAGAACCACGTCGATGGTTCCTGTCAGCCCATTTTCGCCAACTTCAACCGGTGAGGCTGCGCTGACAATGAGCGCCGGGGTGTCGTTGTCGGTTATGGTTCCGGTTGCTGTGTCGGTGATTCCGACACTCAGCGATGTGGCGTTCAAGTTGGACATGGCCACGGTCAGCTGCTCGGAAGCCTCAACCAAAGAGTCATCCACCAAGGAGACTGAAAACTGTTGCTGCTCGTTTGCCGCTCCGGCAAAGGTCAACGTTTGCGACGTCACAGCAGCAAAATCAGCCGGGCTCGTCGCGCTTCCGTCAGTTGTGCTTACATCAACGGTAAATCCACCTTCCACTGCGGTATCCAGAGTCGCGGTGAACGTCATGGTTCCGTCTTCCGCCACACTCACATCAGCGATAGTGACCGCTGCGGTGTCGGTGTTGTTGGTCGTCACCGCCACGGTATCCGAGAGACCATCGAACTCGTCGAAACTGCTCGCATCGTTCACAGCCACCGTCACGTTGGTAAGCTGGTTCGCATCGAGGGTTGAGTCCGCCACACCGCTAACTGTTACGGTTTGGGCGATGTTCCAATTCGAGGCGGTGAAGGTGAGTTGGGCGATATCGACGGTCGCCTCGCCAGTATCGGCAGAAGTTACGTCAACCACCACATCACTAACCGGAGCCTTGTTCAGCACCACGGTAAAGGTTGCGCTTTGGCCGACTCCCGATTCGTCGACAGTCAGGTTCGTTTCGCTCACCGTGATCGCAGCATCGATATTGGCCGTGCCTGGCGTGGCATCACGAACGGTGTAGGCAGTGCCATCGCGCAGGCTGGTATTACCGTTGGTTCGGGAGATGGACTGGGTATCGTTTTCAGTAATCGTTCCGCCTGCGGTTAACAGGACCGAAAGTCCTGCGCCGTCACTTTGACTTCCACTTCGATAAACAACCGCATCGATCAGGTTGGTAGTCGTTACCGCGGTATTGGTTGGGAAGTCCCCGCCATAGTAGAGAGCAACCGCGTCCACTCCGTTCTGCAGATCTGGCAAC
>JBCDHN010000633.1:0-2997 GCA_038749915.1 Verrucomicrobiota bacterium
CAATTGTTGGCGGCGATGAAGAAAGCGGCGTAGGCTAACCGGTATGCGAGTTTCTCTGGAATCGGATCACTGGATGCTTGATGAGATCGGCGATGTCGAGTGGTTCATGCTCGTTCAACTCCCGGAAGCTGCCGATTTCACGCAATCAGAGAAAGGGAAGAAACGAATCTTGCCGGATCCGACCGATGACGATGAAGACGTGGTCGCTGATTGGAAAGAGTTCGTTCAGCCGGAGATCGAAACTCAGTTTAAGGAGAATCTCAGGATCGTTTCCGAGGATTTGGATCAAGCTGAGGAGCTGGAACATGAAGGGGCCCAACTCTATCGGATCCGCGTTCCAGCCGAGCATGCGGAAATCTGGTATAGCGTGCTGAATCAGGCACGCCTGATCCTGAATGAGGAGCACAACATTGCCAACGCGGAGTATGAGCTGTTCGTCGGGGAGCAGAATCCAACGGAGATCGGCGAAAAACGCTGGTTATTGATGGTTCAGTATCGCGTTTATGGCGCCATTCAGGAGTTCCTGCTCACGAACCTGATGGAAGGCTGAAAAGACCACCTGATTCCCGGCGGAGGAATTGAATGGGGAAGAAGTTGTAATGCAGGCTCTTTCCGGAGTTGGAAAAGCGCACCCAGCGTGGCTTGAGGGGATTCAATAAGCCAATTGGCGGTTTTTACACCATTGAATTGCCGCAGGATGCCCCTGCTGCGCCGCCTTGATGTAGTAGCGCTCAGCAGTTTCCTGATTCGGTTCTGTTCCAACTCCTCGCTCGTGGCTGAGAGCGAAAAGCACCATGGCGTTGGTTGCTCCCGCTTCTGCTCCCTGGCGGAAGAGTTCGAAAGCTTTGCCTTCGTCCCGATCGATCCCACGGTCCTGAAGATAGAGGACTCCGAGATTCCCAATGGCGGTTGTGTTTCCACGGCTGATCGACTCTTCATAAAGCTCTCGGGCACGTGGATGATTGATCTCAACGCCTTGGCCCTTGGCATAACAGGTAGCGAGCATGTCTGAGGCTCTCGCGTCTCCCTGTTCGTGAGCACGGTTCAGAAGGCCCACGGCTCGAGCTGGATCCTGCTCGACGCCTTTGCCGAAGAAGTAGCACTCGCCAAGGTAGTAGAGAGCGTCAACCTGCTCCAGTTTTGAAGCTCGCTCGAACCATTTGACTGCGGTGGAGGAATTGGCTTCGACGTGTTTTCCCGTCGAATAATAAAGGCCGAGGCGTGCCATCGCGTCAGGATCTCCTTGTTCTGCGGCCCGCTCGTTCCAAGGAACGGCCGTCGGGCTGTTGGATTGGTCTGACCAGCTGGCAAGAAGACTGACTGCGCCGAAATGCTGATTGATTGCGGCAAGCTGAACCAGTTCTTCGGCCTGACTGCGTTGTTGGGGAGAGAGGTTATTCTCGCGCTCACGGATGGCGGACATGACGGAATCCAATTCCGAGGAAACCATCGGCTCGTCAGCATAGTTCTCAAGAACCTGGGTCAGTTGCTTTGAGGCTGCGCCGATATCGCCCGAGCGATGTTTTTGACGAATCCGATCGAGGACCTTAGCCAACGCCTTTTTCTCATTGGCTTCATTCAGACTCTCGAAATCCATGCTTTCCCCGGCTCCGATGCTAGCGCCAACTATCAGGGAAGAGTCTCCCGCACCGTTTGAGCTATCAGAAGCAATCGGTTGCGAGATCAGGGGCGTCTCGAGGCTTTCTGACGGAGTCGTAGCTGCAACGGTTGGGACGGAAACCTCGCTACTACGACCGATTCGCTCCTGCTGGGCCATTGGGGAAAGGGTTTCGATCAAGTCTTCTGCCTGAACGATTGGAGTGGCCCGAACTTCGCGCTCTCGCGGCGCGCCAACCATCGAACCGGCAGCACCTCTGTTGGCAAGAGTCTGGTTCGAACCACCGGAGTCGGTTGAGACAATGATTTCAGTCACCTCTTCCTCGCTTCGGTCCATGGTTTCTGGCTCGATGATCTCAGGAAGTGGCAGGTTTTCCTCCACGGCTGCGTCCACGACTGGAGTTTCAACGACCGGGATGGTTTCCGGTATCTCTTCCATCACAATAATCTCCGGCGGAGAGTCCTGAACCACAGGCTCGGGAACCATTTCCACAGGTTGCGAGATCTCAGTCGGAGTGGATGAGGATGGCGGTGTTTCTTGAACTGCCGCCTCGGTAACCGGCTCCATCACCAGGTTCACGGTTCCATCGGCGGTTTCGACAGCGTTGGAGGTGCTCGCAGCAATCAGGCGCTGCTGAATTGGTGTGGAGAAGAAGACAACCAGTGCGCCAACAAACAGCGCTGCCAGCCCGAGAGCTGAAAGTGGGATCTTCCCCCATGCCTCACGCTTGACTTTGTAATCCGGAACGGTCGAAATCGCCACAGTCCTCGCTGTTGCCGGAGCAGAAGCGACCATCGGCACGGTTGCGGCAGCTTTCGTGCGTTTCGGTTTGCTGCCAAGCGAGCGTCGCAAGCTCGCGACAAATTTTTCCCGCTTTGGATCGGGCTTGTTGGAAAAAGCCGTGCGGAACAGCTCTGCGGTTGTTTTGGGCAGAGTGTTGCCTTCCTTCCGCATCGCGGCATCAAGAAGCACGTAAGCAAGGGTATTGAACTCATACTCCGGGCGGAAAGGGTTCAAAATCGCGTCGGTCCGCCCGAATTTACCGGCGGGCCCGTTCAAGGCACTGAAGTCGATGGCCTCCGAATAGAACAGAGTGGCGTGAAAGGGGCGGAGGAAGACCTGATAACTATTCGCTTTGTCCAACCAACTGAAGTTGGTTTGCCCCATGACACCTTGCCGGGACTTCATTCCTTCCGGCTTCAGAAAAATGTCGTTCGGTCGGAGAGAGACGTGCTCAAACTCTTCTTTTTGCAGCTCCTTGGACAGATTACCAATGTACAAACGAACCGACATTAAGACACCTCTAATTTTTAATTAAACAGACAACACTATTAAAAAGAATGAGTGATAAGTCACTCGATTTATGACATAGACATTTC
>JBCDHN010000634.1:0-2993 GCA_038749915.1 Verrucomicrobiota bacterium
CGACGACCGTCCCGTGATCCCCGATGAAGTTGCCGAAATGGAAGAGAGCGACGACGAGTTCGCATTGGTTCCCCCTCAGCCACAAGAACCACAGCAGTCTTTTTTCAAGCGCAAGTTTTCAGGTGGGGCCGAAGATCTGCGAGGATTTGAAACCAAAAACGTTGGCCCCCAACGTGAACTGAAGCCCGGACATGGGCAGGTCACCCCCCTCAGAATCGAAGTCGAAGAGCTTCCGGAGATGGAAAAGTCGGTCGATGAGAGCGGCGAAGCAACCCTTCCACCGAGAGGAGGCACGACGGGCCTTCATGTTCAGAATCGCGGTTCCATTCGTACCAGCGGCACCGCTTCCTCAGGAGGAATAATTGTCCTCGAAGAAGCCCAGGAAGAGGAGGTGGCAACTGAGCCTCAAAAGAAAGCCAATATGGCAGCCATCAAAATCGATATCGAGGGGAATGACCGGACGAAGGACAGCGTACTACCCAATGAAAAGGCAATTGATTCAGGAATCACCAAAACCGTAGCGGACAGATCCAAGGCAAGCGGCGCCCGCGAAATAAATGGGATTGCAGCTGTAGTAGAAAACCAAGTCATCACGCGAAGTGAACTTAAAGAAAAGGCTCTTTCACTCGCTGAGAAAGAAAGACAGCAAACAGGAAGGAAACTAACTCGGACCGAAGAAGAGGAACTGGAAAAGAGGGCTCTTTCAGAGATAACCGAAGAAATTCTAGATCGAGAACCCCAAGGCGCAAATGGCAGTAAGTTCAGGAGTTATGCGAACCTCGGCGCAGACATTCCTTTCGAGATGACCAGGACATACCAAGCGGCCCCGAAGCCTCAGCAGGTCACCTTCCCTGAAGAGTCCACCGCCAAAAATCCGTTCTCCACCTTCTCCCTCCATGTCAGCGATGTCTCCTTCAAACTGGCTCTCGAAGCCCTCGCGAAAGGGAAGTGGCCAGCCAAAGAACGCATTCGCGTTGAAGAGTTTGTCAATGCGATCGACTACGGCGATCCGATGCCGAGCCAAGCTGAGAAGGTGGCGGCGAGCCAGGAGCAGGCGATCCATCCCTTTCTGCAGCAACGCAACTTGCTGCGCATTGCCATGCGGACGGCAGCGGCCGGTCGAGCCGGACAGACGCCGCTCCGATTGACGATCTTGCTCGATAAGTCTGGGTCGATGGAGCGTCCCGATCGTGTCGCGACGGTCGAGCGTGCGTTTACCCAGCTTGTCGGGCAACTCTTCCCCACGGATCAGGTGACGTTGCTGAGTTTCGCCCGCCAACCACGATTGTTGGCTGACCAAACCCGCGAAGCCGAACTCTCCAAGTTGGCCACGCTTGCTGCCCAAACCCCGACCGAGGGTGGGACGAATCTGGAAGCGGCCCTTCTGCTTGCCTTTGAAAAGGCCGAGGAACAGAAACTGATCGGTGCCCAGAATCGGATCGTGTTGATCACCGATGGCGCTGCCAATCTGGGCGATGCTGATCCCGAACGCCTTTCGCGATTGATCGAAACGATCCGCGATCGCGGGATCGCCTTTGATGCGGCGGGAGTTGGTGCCGAGGGCTTGAACGACGAAATTCTTGAGGCGCTGACGAGGAAGGGTGACGGTCGTTACTACCTGCTCAACGGCCCGGAAGATGCCGATGACGGGTTCGCGAAGCAGATCGCGGGTGCGCTGCGGCCTGCGGCCAAGAACGTGAAGATTCAGGTCGAGTTCAACCCGGAACGCGTTGGTCGCTACAAATTGATCGGGTTTGAGAAACATCGCCTCAAGAAGGAGGACTTTCGGAATGACAAAGTGGATGCTGCGGAAATGGCGGCGGAGGAGGCGGGCGTCGCCCTTTACCAAATCGAACCACTCGCAGAAGGCAGTGGTGATATCGGATCGGTCTCGATTCGGTTCCGCGACATGGCATCGGGCGAGATGGTCGAACGCCGCTGGCCGATTCCTTATGAGCCAACCGCGCCTCGGCTCGATCAGGCCGCCCCATCGATGAAGCTCGCGACCTGCGCGGCGCTCCTCGGATCGAAACTTAAGGATGATGAGCTTGGTCAGACCGTGGATCTTGGTCAGTTGGCACGTTATGCCGCTTCTCTTCAAGGTGAGCGTGCAGGCCAACTTCGTCAGATGATCCAGCAGGCGCGTGATCTGACAAATGAATGACAATTTTTTGGTCGAACTCCAAGGCCAACCTTCGAACAGTAACTTATGAAAACCCGGGAAACTTTGGCAGCACGAAATCCTAACGCGAATTGGTCGCGATTTTTATGGCTTTTCATCCTCCTGCTGATCGCGCTTTCACCATCAGTCTTCGCTCAGGACTCTCCTCCCCTCGTCATCCCGGAAGATGCCGACAAAATCATCATCGAAACCCGGCCGGTCCAGAAACCTCCCGTCTTTCACTCGGCCAAGGCACAAGCAGCGGTCCAGATTTTCACCGACCGCATCGAACAAGCCATTCGGCTCGAGATCACGGTGATTCAGGGCGACGCCGAGACAATCAGCCTCGGTCTCAACGGCAAAGATGAGATCACCGCGGTTGAAGGAGATCAGGTCACGTCATGGTCAGTCCGCCAAGAGGGGAACGCCCGTTTTCTGGACATCAAGATCAAGGCCGGCGTCAAGAATCTCAATCCACTGGTAAGACTTCGCTCACCCGAGTTCGAGCTTCCAAACACCGTTTCTCTAACCCATTTGACTCCGGGAAAAGCGGTCGGTTTCAACTCCGTGATCACCTTGAAATACGCTCCCGGAGTTGAGGGCAAAGTGATTGAAGTTCCCGGATTCAACCCGCTCGATACCAAGAATCAGTTTCAAACTTCATCTGGCGGCGTTCTCAAGATTCAACTCGGACATTCAGGAGCCTTGGCTGAGCCCGTCGAGTTGACCGATTCCCAGCTGACGGGGAAGGTCGACCCTAACGGCAAGTTTGTTGAGTTTCAGTTACGGGGGACGGCCACGGTTCGGGAAAAGGATGCGAGTCTGATTCTTC
>JBCDHN010000635.1:0-2989 GCA_038749915.1 Verrucomicrobiota bacterium
CTGTGTCATAGATTTCCGGCGTCTCGTCGAAGGTCCAGTTTTTCGCTTCAACACTGATCGGACCGCCACCGCCACCAGTCGCTTCGAGAGCAAGTCCCCAATGCGCGATGTCGTTGTGGTGACCAATCCAGTCCATCAACTGACCACGTCCATAAGCCGTGTGCCAACGCCAGGACCAGTGATGACGGGCCGACATGTAAGGCAGGGCGGGACTAGGTCCACACCAAAAATCGTATCCTTCCGGTGCTTCCTTGAGGGTCGGATCACCGTCCGGAGCAGTCTTGCCTCGAGGTAATCCAACCTCAACGCGCTGAATCTTTCCGAGAAGGCCGTTTCGGACCACGTTCACTGCATGCCGGAATTTGGGATCGCTGCGTTGCTGGGAGCCGACGGAGAAAATGGCTTCCTTTTCCGCAACGGTTTTGTAGATCGCCTGACCTTCGGTAAAGAGATGGGTCACTGGCTTTTCGCAATAGACGTCCTTGCCATTGCGAAGCGCTTCCATGGTAATCAACCCGTGCCAGTGGTCTGGAGTCGCAACCATAACGGCATCAATGTCGTCACGAGCGCAAAGCTCCCGGTAATCCGAATACATGGCGCAATCCGTGTTCCCATACTTCTTGTCAACGGCCCCTTTTCCGCCTTCTGCGCCATACATCCGCCCTTCATCAAAAGCGTTTCGACCAAAGTGTTTCGTGTGGCAGTCCGCAACCGCAACGCCCTGAACATCAGCGTGATTCAGGAAGGCGCCCATGACTCCGTAGCCACGGTTCCCGATCCCGATAAATCCCATTGCAACTCGCTCGCTTGGAGCCGGTTTTCCTTCTGCACCCAGTGCGGAAGCGGGAATGATGGTTGGAGCGGCGACGGCGGCGGCGGCTCCCTGAATGAACTTACGGCGTGTAGCCTTCGTATTTGAATTCATTTTTGGTGAGGTTTTGAACGACAGCCCGCAAAGTCGATTGCGAACAGGAACCCCACTCAGGCTGCGATTTTTGCCCGATGCAAGCCAGATTTGCCAGGAGAAAGCTCCTTTGCTCTAGGAATCGCGCTTCACGAGCAACTGACCGTCAACAATCTCAAGGAGCGGCGCCGTATTTCGGATTTCGGCATCGGTCATGACGAGCCGAAAGTGACCGGCCGTTTTTCCCCGACCTCCCACATCCAGCCCTTGGGAGATGTTCTTGAGCGTTTTCTCCACATCACCATCTGCTTCAACAAAATTGCAGCCGGCCCGATTCGCGGAGGCACACAGTTCCTGGACCTCCTGAGCTTTGAAAAGGTACTTGTTGCGATCTACCAAGCCCGTAAATCCATTCATGAGATCCTGCCCAAACAGGTGGTAGCCGAAAAAGCACACCACAATCGTGACGATCAGTTTACCGGTGGAATCACCTCTCACTTGAGCTTTTGCCGGAGGAAATGAGTGCGCTTTCATCTTATAATTTCCATAAAATAACTCAATTACGAGAAAATGAAAGCGACTTCACGCGCCTTTCCCGGGGGCAAGCGATGCGCCGGGCGTTTCTGACGCCAACCTTCGAGCCGAAGATTATTTGCCGCTGGTCCCGGCTTCCCGATACATCCAGTTATGGAAGCGAGCACCCTTGGTTCCATCGATCTTTCGGTGATAGAACTTGGTTCCCCGGTCTCTCACCAGTGGCAGATCCATTCCTGAAGTCTCCTCGAGAATGTCGAACAAACGTTGGTTCAAAGCTGCAACCCGCTCCTCCTGCTCAGGCTGGTTGATGAGGTTGGTGCGCTCATGAGGATCTGACTTCAAATCGTAAAGTTCATCGGTATCCCAAATGCCGTGATAGCGGATGTATTTATATTGATCTCCAATCAGAGCATGCATCGTAGGCGTCTGAGGATAATTGCGCTCCCAGTAGTATTCATAGAGAAGGTAGTCTCTCCATGCGATCTCCTGTCCCTTGGCCAGGGGAAGAAAGCTTTGCCCATTCATGTAGTCGGGAGTCTCCAATCCCGCTGCATCGAGCATCGTTGGCCCAACATCGATATTGGCAACGACTTCTGAGACCTTGGTGCCCGGTTTCAGAATCTCCGGACAATGCATGATCATGGGAATTCGCACCGATTCCTCATAGGCGCAACGCTTGTCGATCAATCCATGTTCCCCAAAGAGAAACCCGTTGTCTCCCAGGTAAATCACCAGGGTAGAGTCCAATTCCCCTTTCTCTTCCAGGTGAGCAAGAAGGCGCCCGACGCTTTCATCAACCGCGAGGATGGTTTCGCAATAGCGCTTGTAGTAATTGCCCAGGTCGAGGTTGGTGTAATAGGCAAATTCAACTCCGTGACGGCTATTGCGCTGGTTTTGAACCCACTTGGGAACATCGGTAAAGAGTTCAGGTTCGTCAGCCCAGGTCAGCGGAAGTGGCACTTCCTCATCTTCGTATCGATACGCAAACCTGTTGGGTGGCAGGAAGTCGGCGTGGACGGCTTTGTGCGACAAATAGAGGAAGTGAGGCTTATCCCCTGAACGCTCTCCCAGCCAATCGAGCGCATAGTCTGTCAATTCGTCGGTGATATATCCCTTTTGATCGACGTTCTCTCCATTGATGTTGATTCCGGACTTGTAAGCCTGGGGAACGTAGCGGCCTTTGACTTTCAAGCCCTCTTCATGCGGCCAGTAAATCCCCTGCCCTTTGAAGCTGATCCAATGATCAAAGCCGCGTTGCGGGTCTTCCTCATCGCCCATGTGCCATTTCCCTATAAAGGCCGTTTCGTAACCCGCCTTTTGTAGCAGTTGAGGGAAGAACACGAGGTCTTCATTCACCGGATTGTAATTATCCACGACCCGATGATTGTGGGCATAGAGACCGGTCAAGATTGAAGCACGACTGGGCGAACAAAGGGACGTGGTAACAAACGCATTCTCGAAATGGACTCCATTTTTCGCCAATCGATCCAGATTCGGGGTTTCAAGGAAGGGATGTCCCATATACCCCATCGCGTCATAGCGATGATC
>JBCDHN010000636.1:0-2982 GCA_038749915.1 Verrucomicrobiota bacterium
CGGGTGTTTTTGCAGGATGGGAGCAACGACAACAATCTCTATTGCGGAAGCTGGTGGGTCGCGAATCAAGACATGTTGGCTTCGTTTCAGTGGGCAGGATATGAGGTGAACTATGAATGGGGTGAAGGCTGTCATAACCGAAAGCATGGGAATTCCATTTTTCCAAATGCGATGCGTTGGATTTGGCAAAATTGGGACACAGCGCCGGAGGTGAAAACGCACTACGACCAATCCAAAAGCGATGCGACCCGGTTTCTGGTGGATGGGGAAAATTGGGAGTTGGTTAGTGAAGGGCATGTCTTCACCGAAGGACCAGCCGTCAATCCGGCGGGCGAGCTCTACTTTTCTGATCTGTTCGGAAGCAAGATCTGGAAGGTTGACCCTGCTGGCAACGTCAGCTTGTTTCAAGAGAACACCGGCAATACCAACGGACTCGCCTTCGCCCCGGATGGCAAGACGCTCTATGGATGCCGACGAGAGCCAGGCAGTCTCGTGGCATGGGATACCGAAAGTGGTGAGCAAACTGTCCTGGTCAAAAATGTCAGACCCAACGACGTGGTGGCCGCTCATGATGGAACGGTGTATTTCTCGGAGCCTCGGTCCAAGAAAGTCTGGATGATCCCGCCAGGGGGAGGGGAGGCGAAAGTTGCCGCTGAAGGATATTCGGGTGTCAACGGAGTCGTTCTCAGCACCGACCAATCGCTGGTGTATGCCGCGGACTACGGCGGACGCTTCGTCTGGTCCGGCCAACGACGTCCGGATGGAACCCTGGCCCACAATCAACCCTTCTATCACTTGCACCTTCCTCCCGGATCAGTCGACATTCGAAGTCAGGCGGATGGCATGTGTGTTAGTGAGGACGGGTGGCTTTTCGTGGCCACGGCCATGGGCATTCAGATCTGCGATATGCCGGGGCGTGTTCACCTGATTGTGCCTTCGCCTATTGGAGAACGTTATCCTTCGAATGTCGCTTTGAGTGGGGACACCTTGTATGCGACCTGCGGCGAGAATGTCTTCAAACGCAAAATCGGTCTGACCGGTGCTCAGGCCTGGGCCGCGCCGGTGAAACCGGCCAAACCACGGTTATGAGTCCCCGATTGACTTTTGAGTATCCATCTCCTTGGTCATCAAACCCCTCCTCGTTTTCCAACCCAAAACCTCTGTTCCATACCCATGATTCGCACTCTCGCGTTGCTCACCGCCCTTTTGGTTTCCCAAGCCATGGGGCAGAATGCTCCTAACGAACGAAAACCCAAAGCCCCCAAGCCACCGGAGGAGTATGCTCGAACCGTTCCAAAACCGACCGTCTCCGAAATCGCTTATGGAGAACACGAGCGACACATTCTCGATTTTTGGAAGGCGGAATCGGAAACGCCGACGCCGCTCGCCTTCATCATTCACGGTGGTGGTTGGCAGGGAGGCTCGAAAGAACGCGCCAATAAGTTTGGTGACGTCGCCCAGTTGCTCGATGCCGGAATCTCGGTTGCTGCGATCAACTACCGCTACGTGAATCAAGCGGTCGAGCTGGGAATCGAGCCGCCGGTCAAAGCTCCCTTGCATGACGCGGCACGTGCCTTGCAGTTTGTGCGAAGCAAAGCAGAGGAGTGGAACCTGGACAAGGAACGCATTGGTGCCGCAGGAGGCTCTGCCGGTGCGTGTTCAAGTCTCTGGTTAGCTTTTCACGATGATCTGGCCGACCCCGACAGCGACGATCCGGTGGCTCGGGAATCGACCCGGCTCTGGTGTGCGGCGGTGATTGGAGCCCAGACGACCCTGGATCCTCAGCAGATGAAGGAGTGGACGCCGAACAGTCGTTACGGAGGTCACGCATTCGGGCTTCCCAACTTTGCGGTGTTCCTCGCAGAGCGCGAATCCATTCTGCCGTGGATCGCCGAGTATTCGCCCTACGCTTTGGTTTCGAAAGACGATCCGCCGATCTTCATGACCTACTCGCGTCCTCCGGCGCTTGGCGAAGAACAAAAGGACCCGACCCACACGGCCAACTTCGGCGTCAAGCTTCAGGAACACTGCCTCGTGACTGGCGTCGAATGCGAGTTGGTCTATCCGGGGGCTTCAAAATCATCCTATGTGACGACCACAGATTTCCTGATCGCGAAATTGAAGTCGCCCGGAGACGACTTTGTCAGCTTGCTCAATGGCGAGGACCTCAGTGGTTGGGAAGGCGACGCGAACCTCTGGAAGGTGGAGGACGGAGTCGTGACCGGTACGTGTGAGGGGCCCGACGCGTTCGAGCACAACACTTTTCTGATTTGGACTGGAGGAACGGTCAAGGATTTCGAGCTGCGGGCCACGGTCCGCATCGTTGGTGACAACAACTCGGGAATTCAGTACCGCAGCCGCAAGTTGCCGGAACGGGGAGAGTGGGCGATCACCGGCTATCAATGCGATATTCATCCCGCGATCGAACACACCGGCATGACGTATGAAGAAAAGGGCCGGGGGATTTTCGGGTTGAATGGGAAGAACGTCATGCTTGATGACAAAGGCGCTCGTTGGCTGTTGTCGGAGCACGAGCCGGTCGCGGCCGACCTCTCCCTCTGGAATGAGTTTACCGTCATCGCACGCGGCAATCATCTCATCCACAAGGTCAATGGCCGGACGACGTCAGAGCTAATCGATCATCATGCGGAAGGTCGGGCGATGGAAGGGCTACTCGCGATTCAGCTCCATCGCGGCAATGCTCATCAACTCGAGATCAAGGATATGCGCCTGAAAGTGCTGGAAGACGGAACCATCATTCCTTTTGATCCTGACAACTTGCCCGAAGGCGCCAAGAGAATCGACCGTCCCCGCACCAGCCGTCCCGAAGGCAAAGCGCCCGTTCCTCCTCGGAAGGCGAAGTCGTAAAGATGAAGGTCTCACGCAGAGGCGCTGAGACGCAGAGATTCTTGAGTTGTTAAGCTGATAAGTTTAGACCCGCGGAGTTGTCACGATCACGTACTGTTTACGAGACTCAAATCC
>JBCDHN010000637.1:0-2967 GCA_038749915.1 Verrucomicrobiota bacterium
CGCTCCGCACGGCTTGAAGCTGGTCAAGCTGATAGTAGAAGAAAGCCTCATGGGGCGATTTTGCGTCGGGTTCACTTCCCCAAAGGAGATTACCAATGTCTTTTCCGTCAATCTTCCTGGTCGGTTCAATCCGCTGGCCCGCGAGCTGGGCGAACGTGGGGAGAAAATCCATCGTGGTTGCCAACTCTCTGCTTTCTGAGCCCGGCCGAATTTTACCGGGCCACCAGGCAATGGTCGGGACTCGCATCCCGCCTTCGCTCGTGGTGTATCCTCGCCCGGACAGGGGCTGGTTGGTTCCTCGTCGGATATCTCCCGGATTGTTGGGTGCGCCATTGTCGGAAGTCCAGATCACCAACGTTTTCTCGGCAATTCCCAGGTCGGAAAGTTCGTTCAGGATTTCGCCCGTCGACCAATCAATTTCTTCGACCGAATCGCCCCATGGTCCATTCTCGCTTTGGCCTTGGAAACGTTCGCTTGAATAGGGAGTTTTGGTGCTGCCTGGCATGGCATGGCTGAGAAAAAGAAAGAACGGATCCTTTTGATTTTCGCGGATGAACGCAAGGGCCCGCTCGGTGTAGCGTTTGGTGAGGTTATTGCGATCGACCGGAGCTTCGATCACGGTTTCGTTTTCCAGAAGCGGTAAAGGTGGCCATACCCGTGAGTTCCATTCCCGGGCCGTCATGTCATCACTGTAGGGAATCCCGAAGTAGGAATCGAATCCCTGGTTGGTGGGCAGAAAGTCTGGCTGATCACCAAGGTGCCATTTTCCAAGCAGGGAAGTAGCGTAACCCGCCTTCTTCAACACTTCGGCCATGGTGATTTCGTCAGGGTGCAAACCCAGTGGTGAAACAGGTCGAAGCACGTGGTTGTCCACCTCCATCCTATGCAATCCAACCCTTTGCGCATAACAACCTGTCATGATGCTGGCCCGCGAAGGGGTGCAGACTCCCGCGGAAACGTAAAAGTGAGAAAGCTTCATTCCCTCTGCCGCCATTCGAGTCAGATTTGGGGTTCGGTGGGGAGTCTCCGGCCAAAAAGGTTCAATGTCGCCGTAGCCGAGGTTGTCGCATAGGATCAAGATGATGTTCGGTTTCTCTGCACTTGGTGGCGAATCCTCAGCTGGGTCTTCTTTTGCCCGCTTTGGAGATTCGGTTCGCCCTTGCAAATACGCGATCAAATCGGCCATCGCCTGATGATCGAGAGAACCTTCAAAGCCAACCGGCATCAGGGATTGGCCCATGTCGCGCACGGAAACGATTTCACTTCGAGGAACGGTCTGATTAACACCCAACCCCTTGATTGTTACGGAATCCGCAGTTTCGGCGGTCACCAAACCGAGCAGGGATGGACCGCGTTTTCGTTCCATGGTGTGAGCCGTCCATCGGGCTTCAACCATGCGATTGGGGTCGAGGATGTCGGAAAGCAGGGCTTGCCAGGGTTTGTTGCGGACGTCTGAAATGTCCGGGCCGATCTGACCTCCTTCGCCGCGAAACTGGTGACAAACGGCGCAGTTCGTCAGGAAGAGTTGTTGTCCGTGGGTCGCATCACCTTTCCTGCTTTCGGCGCTAAGGTAATTGGTCAGGATCGCCGCGCGGTCGTCGCTTGGGCGGGCAAACAGCTCCTCCGCCAAGGTTTTGATCTCGGTGTTTGAGGAACGCAAATAAACCCAGCGGCTCATCGGATCGAGCAGCGCCGGGCTGATCTCACCCGCTTTCATTTTTTTCAAGAGTGGAAGTGGCGACTTCGCCAAGAGGGTCATTGCCTTCGACTTGGATTGGGCATCCAATGTGGGCCACATTCTGAAGAATGACTCGGAAACCCGGGAACGATTGAGCTGGGAGGCAACTTCCAAAGCGGCTTCTCGAACTTCAACCGGTTGGGTGCTGCTGAGAAGTTGAGTCCAGATTTCAATGCCGAGGTCGGCTGGAAGCAACTTGAGCAGGGGAATCGCTGCAAGGCGGTCGGTGATGTTGCTGGTGGAGTCGAGCGCGAGCTCCGCGTTCTCGGACAGCTCAGCTACGGTGAGCTTGGCGGCTCTACCCAGTCCTTCGTAGGCAGCGAGCCGCAGCCAGGTGGCTTCGGAGCTCAGTGAGCGGACCGTTTCGGCCACACGCTGGGTTTCTTCAGCGTTTGCTCTGCGACCTATCGCTGCGGAAAACTCTCGAACAAAGGCGAGTTTCGAGATGGAGGGAGCAGCCGAAAATCCTTTTTGTTTGATCACAGACTCCAGAATCTCGCCAGCTCGTGTTTCGGCACCGCTCAAGATGGCCTTGCGAATCCAGGGATCTGCAAAGTCTCTTCCGGCGGCGGATTTCAGGGCCTCAGTAACTTTGCGTTCGGGAGAATCTCCGATGGCAATGAGGGCCAGATAACGAACTCTCGCGTTGTCATGCGTGGTCAGTCTAATGAATTCCGACGGCAGTTCGGGAAGCGATCGAAAGTTGGTTTGGGCGGCAAGAATTGCATTCTCAATCACCTCGGGAGAGGCGTTTCGGAACTCGGAAACCAAGGAGGGGAGATCCATCTGGTAGACACGTTTTGCCCTGTCAACATCATTCTTCTTCTCTCTCTTTTGATGACTCGAAGAGGCTGGTGTAATTCGCCAGATTCGGCCTTGGTCAAATCCAGCTCTCATGTAGTGCGCTTGGGAGAACTCGTCTGGGAAAAAGCGCGAGTGATCGATGAACCGGCGATACATATCACAGACGTAGAGGGCACCATCCGGTCCGGTGCGGAGATTGACGGGACGGAACCATTCGTCGCGGCTGCGAAGGAATTCAGTTTGAGGTTGCGTCCGGATTCGGGTTGCTCGAAAGGCGGCCCCATCGGGCGTAATTTGGTTGCGGGTCACCAGCTGTCCGGTTGGCTCACAGACGAGATCGGAAGAGCACCAGATCCGGCAGCGGTGGAAGCGGAAATAGCGTAACTTCCCGCCCCGCCCAATCCGGTGACGGCGTAAGTATTGAC
>JBCDHN010000638.1:0-2961 GCA_038749915.1 Verrucomicrobiota bacterium
ATCCGATCCTGCGCGGCGTCGAACCGTTCGAGGCCTACTCCTGGCTTTATCATGTCGAAGGCGGCGGCGACACGCTCGCGGGCGATCCCGTATTGCTGCTGAACGGCACATCGTTGCGTTCGCGGCATGAGGCAAAGGGGAACACGGAGCGATACCCGCTGACCAATCCGGTTGCATGGACGAAGACGCATGCAGGAGAGAACGGCAAAGACGGTCGAGTCTTCACAACCACGCTGGGTCATTCTTACGATTTCAAGCTCGCCCCGATGCGAAGGTTGGCGCTCCAGGGAATCCTCTGGGCTCTTGGCAAGGAAGATCTGATTCCAGGAGTCGGCGTCAATACCGAGGTCGTCGGAGTTTACGAACCGAACAATTCCGGCTTCGGCGAAGACAAGTTCAAACAGGGACTGACGCCGGCCAGCATCTTGGGCGGGAAGTCCGGCTCGAAAGCGGCGAAAGACTGAATCAAGCGTTTGAGTTCATCACCCCGACCTTGAGCGCGCCGCCGACTTCTGATCAAACCATCTCATTGTCATTCGGATTTCGAGTCCGATTTTGGGAACGTTTGGTGAAGTAGACGGAAAACTAACATGACCTCCCAAGCCCTGACCCGCGCCAAGCATGCGATCTGCGCTCTTTTTGTCCTCCTGGGCTCGGTGGCGCACCTGGCTGCAGACGAGGCAACGCTTTCCAATCTCCCATCTGGTAGAACGTTTCATCGTGCGGTCCTTCACCAGGATAAAGTCATTCTGATCGGGGGATTTGGGGAAAGTGCTAGTGAAGGGAACCGGCGGATCGATGTGTTCGACCTCAAAACAGGAGAGTGGACCCAACGAAACTTTCCATTCGATCGAAGGGGTGTGATTCTTCTGCCTGCAGTAGCAGACGGGAAGCTTTATGTCCTGGATGTCGATGGTCCGGCCTTTCGTCGTTACGATGTTTCGAACGATCAATGGGTTGAACTGGCGGCTCCTTCCGTGCCTCGACCCCACTCGTCCATGGCGGCTTATAATGGAAAGGTCATAGTGGTGGGAGGCTACACGGATAAGGTGACTCGAGAGAACAGTGTCGAGATCTATGACCCGGAAAAGAACGCTTGGGAGATTGGGCCGCCGCTACCCGATTACCGGGAGACAAATCATTTTCATTTGATGGCTGAAATGGGTGAGCACCTTCATGTGGTCGGGCACTATTTCGGCGGCAAATCCCATTGGATCTATGATGGGAAGAAATGGACACGAAAGTCCGACGTGCCGATGGTTGATTGCGGATGGAAGACAGCGGCCCTGGAAGCGGTTGGCGGAGAACTGATCCTCATTCAAAAGATTTATCAGACAGTGGGAGACATGAAGGATGCCGTATTCTCCTACAAGCCGAGCGAGGATCGCTGGGAAGCCGCTGGCCCGGCCCCGGATGAAGTTCCTCTTATGGTGTTTGCGAATGTATCCTATGGAGGCAAGGTCTACTTGATCGGAGGCGATCCTGCGCCTTCAAGGGTGGCCAGTTACGATGTGAATACGAAGACGTGGCAGTTTTCTGACTAGGATGCGCCATTCCGAATATGGACGCGGGCGTTGCCAAATCGTGGCCACACCGTCCGTTATCCCGCCGTAGAAATTCCACCTGCTTCTTTAATGAGACCCGCGGCTTCTGTGGACTCTACGAAATCGAGAAAGTGCTGAACCCTCTCTGTAGGCTCTTCCGGCGTGACGAGGTAACAATTTCGCGTAAGCACATAATCACCGGCCTTCACCGCCGCTTCAGCTCCCTCGACGCCATCCAGTTTCAGCGCAACCGTGTGCTCGCCGCGCAAAACGCGAACGACCGTCGTTACGCCAATCGCGCCTTCGGTTGCATCGAGTGCCTTCGCGAGGTCGCCGCTGGATTCCTTTAGCTGCGTGTCCTCCGCCCACTTCATCTCCGTCATCGCGGCGATTTTTTCACGAATCACCTCGGCGTCAACTTCGTAATCCGGCCGCATCAGCCGAACGATCGGGAGATCCGGACCACCGAGTTCATTCCAATTGTTGTGATCGCCGCGATAGATCGCCGAGACTTGGTCGGTCGTCAGATCGTGGACTGGAACGCTGTCGTGAACGGCAAACACGATCGCCATTTTGGCAAAGAGATGGGGCGTTTGTTCATTCGCTTCGAGCTTTTCAGGATCGAGCCCGTGACTGGCCATCGCGATCTGGATGTTGTCGTCGGCAAGGGCCTGAAGCCGTTCGGATGAACCCATTCCCTTGTCGAGCTCGATCGGACGATCCGGGTAATTCACGTTGTAAGCCTCGACCAACGGAACGACCAGCGGCCACACACCGTTGGATCCCTCTATTTGCAAAGCAGACGGCTTTTGCTCCTCCGTTTCTTCGTTGGTGCAGGCGGAAAACGAGAGTGTGAGAATGGCGACGGCGAAGAGTGAACTTGATGAGGCGATAATCTTCATGCGTCTCCCGATTCTTGGCTGTAGCCGCCACGGTTCAATCAAAAAGCGAAACTTTTGTCCGCTGATTCTAACCATTATCCAACCCAGAAGCTGGCTCTGTCCTGTCCATGCGCTACGGTCGGACAACTTGTTGGTGTCCGAAAATCTGGCCGATTCATGGGACGCCAAAGCGCAGAGAAGGAAGGAAAGGTGAAAATCGGAGGACCACGGACGAAGTGAAAGCCCAATTGAGCTCGCGGCTCCGGATCGAGCTCAATCAAAAAAGTCTTGGAAGCGGAGCTTGAACGCTTGGGCGATCCGAAGGGGGAAGCGCAGCTTGCCAGCCATCCTTTAGAATCTGTTGATGTTTCTCTAGCAACACTGCTTTTTCTGGGTCGGCAGCAAGATTCGTAGCTTCCTCTGATTCTTCAGTAAGATCATAGAGTTCACTTGCCAAGACTTTGCCCGAATCGTTTTCCCGCCACTCCACATATCGATAATGCTGCGTCCTGACGGTGTAACCCATGAAATTGCCA
>JBCDHN010000639.1:0-2952 GCA_038749915.1 Verrucomicrobiota bacterium
GAAGATCGCGGCAAAGCCCAGCGCGATGATCTTGGACTGACGCACCTGATGCAGCGGGTTACGCAGAATATATTAGGGCTGAAATACCAATTGGAAGGTATTGACTACAGCCAACCGAATTTCGTCCACGCCGATGCAACCTGGGATCAATGGGATTCCCTGATGAAATCAAGAGATCAAAACATGGCGACCTTGTTCCAGCGGGCCATGCAGTTGGAGAATGATCCAGCGATGAAGGAGACAGTTGAGCAAATGGGAAGCGAAGAAATGATGGTACAGCTTGGGAGAGCGATCACCGAGTTCAACCCGGACAAGCTGAAGCGCAATCTTGCACCGTTGCTCGCCAATAGTGAGACGTTTATTGATATGATAGAGGGCGATGATGGAACGGTTTTGATCAGCGAACGCAACAAGATCGTTATGGGAGCAATCGAAGAGCAGGTTGCCAGTGGACAGAAGAAAATTGCGGTCTTTTACGGAGCGGGACACATGCCGGACTTTGAAAAGCGCCTGACCGCCATTGGTTATACTCAAGGTGATACCCAGTGGATTCAGGCATGGAACATTGGCGATGGTTCGACACCGTTGACCGGACTGGATGTCGTCGAGAACCTTCTTAAAGATGACTATGTCGTTGAGAGTGTGATGGGGTTTCTGCGCGGATTGGTTCCTCCGGAGTAAACGGCAAGTAAGCAATTCTTCATAGTGCCAGCCGCGGAGTCAGAAATGGCTTCGCGGCTTTTTGCTGCTTGATTGTCTTGGATATTGATAAATAACCAAGTCCAGTCAGCTCGCTTTTCGCGCAAAGAAGCGACTGAGAAATCCGGCAATTGGCAAAACCAGGACCACCCAAACCAATTGAAGGTTTTCCTTGAGAAACCCGCTCGCGACCTGGACAAGGGAAACCTCCACAGGGATTTCGCGTTCAAAGGATTTAACTTCCAGTGGGGCTGCCATTCCCTGGATGCTGATCATAGCTGACAGGCGAAGCCTGAGCGTCTGTTGGCCCGACTCTCTTGGGATCACTGACCAAATCCAATTGGTGTTGGAAGCTTGACGCAGGACTTGTCGCTGGGCACCCGCGGGCGAAATTTCGAACCCAGCTCCCGTCAGAGATGCTTCCATCACAGGAGCGGCTTGGATCGCGGCTCCATCCGTCGGAAATTCCTTTCCCAGCTCGGACTTGAGTTCTTCAATCGTCTTTTTCAGACTCAGGATCAATTCGACGTCTTGAGCTTTGCCAATTCTCATCTTGTCCGGAGTTTGAAAGGCAATATTGGCGTCCTCGAACGCATCAGTGGCTGTTTGAACCGGGTCCATCCCCAACGACTTGATCTGCACCATCGGCTTTTTCTGACCGGGATCCGTTGAGCCAGGTTGAGGGGGCGCCGTCGGTGGCTCCGTGCTCAGTGGCGATCCTACCGACGTGAAGGTAGGTCGGGTGTTTGGGCCTCCCAAGAGAAAGAACCCGATTGTGCCGAGGATAAGGGCGATGACGAGAAAGGCGGCGAAACGCTTCATGGTTCTAAAATCCTCACACAAGCTGAAAACTTCGCGATGTGTTTTTGTCATGGAATTGAGGAGGGAAATTCTCCATTGGAAAAGTCCAATCGATGCTTGCCAGATCTCATCAACCGCCAAGATTGAGGGATGAGTTCAGATGAAACCCCTTCAGACATCACTCGTCGTTCAGTTCTCAAGGCAGGCGGAGCGATGGCGACCACCTCGGCTCTTGCAGGAGTGACCCTTCCCCATGTTCATGCCGCAAACGATGATCCTGCGATTCGGCTTGCTCTTGTCGGATGCGGAGGTCGCGGGGCCGGAGCCGTGCAGAACGCCCTGAAGACTTCGACCGAACAGGGCCCGGTCAAGCTCCACGCCATGGCCGACGTTTTTGAGAACAATCTCGAGAGCAAACATCGCGCCCTCACTGCTCGCGAGGATATGGCCCGAAACGTTGATGTTCCGCCGGAGCGGAAGTTCATTGGTTTTGACGGCTTTCGCAATGCGATCGATACCCTGCGTCCCGGCGACGTGGCCATTTTTACGACACCCTGCGCCTTTCGTGCGGTTCACTACGAGTATGCGGTCGAGAAGGGCATCAACGTGTTCATGGAAAAGCCCGTGACAGCCGATGGTCCCACGACAAAGAGAATGTTTGAGATCAACAAGAAGGCCAAAGAGAAGAATCTGAAAGTCGGCGTCGGGCTTATGTGCCGGCACTGTGTTGCCCGCGGAGAATTGGCGAAGCGAGTCCAAGACGGCGAAATTGGCGACATCATCAATATGCGGGCGTATCGAATGCAGGGACCGATCGGCTCCTGTTTCTCGAAGCCCAACCCTGGTGACATGAACGATCTCATGTATCAGATCAAGCGCTTCCACAGCTTCCTTTGGCTGAGTGGTGGCTCCTTCAGTGACTTTTTCATACACAACATTGACGAATGCTGCTGGATCAAGGGGGATTGGCCGGTCGAAGCGCGGGCTACCGGTGGTCGCCACTTCCGTGATCCCGATCACATCGATCAGAACTTTGACAGCTACTCGGTTGAATACACCTTCGCCGACGGTTCCAAGATGTACTTGGACGGCCGGAATATCGCCGGTTGCCAGCAGGAATTTGCCAGCTTCGCGCATGGTTCCAAAGGCTGTGCCGTGATTTCGGAGAAAGGGCACGCGCCTTCTCGCGCCCGGATTTACAAAGGGCAGGTGATTCATCGTTCCGCCCGTCGGGGAGGTGGCCCGACTCATCCGGACCTGCTTTGGGCATTTCCTCAGGAACCTCGCGAGCCAAATCCTTACGATTTGGAATGGGAAGCATTGATCAAGGCGATTCAGACCGACACGGAGTTCAATGAAGTGGATCGTGGTCTCAAGTCGAGCCTCGTAACTTCGATGGGGCGGATGGCCGCTCATACCGGACAGGTCGTCACCTATGACCAGATCTTGAAC
>JBCDHN010000640.1:0-2950 GCA_038749915.1 Verrucomicrobiota bacterium
AGATGGTTGGAGGTGTAGTGTTAGCCAATGAAAGTGTCGTTTTCGGCAAACGTGATTCTCCATCAGCGCCGGGATAGCTGCGCTTCTCAGAATTGCGTCACAGGTGGTGGGCGAAAAAAACAGCAAATCGCATTGACGATGCGGTCAGAGCGCATTATCGGCTTCGAAACCACACTAGCATTGCACGAAGCAGTGCTGGAGTTGGATTCCCTAACCACATACACACAATAGTAACATGGCTACTGCAGCAGCAAAAAAAGAGCCGACGAAATCAGAAATCGTCAATTCACTTTCCGAAACCACCGGGCTTACCAAAGCAGACGTGAACGGAGTTTTGGACGAGTTGGGCAACCTGATTAATAAGAGTATCAGCAAGCGCGGACCTGGAAGCTTCACGCTCCCCGGACTGTTGAAAATCGAGGTGAAAAAGAAGCCGGCGACGAAAAAGCGCATGGGCGTCAATCCTCGCACAGGCGAGCCGATGGAGATTGCAGCAAAGCCAGCAGGCAAAGTTGTAAAAGTGCGCCCCCTCAAGGCGCTCAAAGACATGGTCTAGTCCCTGTTTTTGACCAATCTTATTTGGAGACCCCGGCTGCCATTAGGTGGTCGGGGTTTTTTATTCCAGGCAGTGGATTCTAGAAGCTGAAGCGCTCCAGAACCGGAACTCCATCGCGTCTGGAGTATTGTTTGGAAAGGGGAAAGGCTTTCATGGACGCCATATCCAGTACCCAAAATTCGAGGGTGTCGGACAGACTCTGGGAAACGCTCACCTCCCAGGCGCTGGGTCCGAGTTCACTGAGATTCGCCAATTTAAGGATTTCACGACCACTGCCTTCCGGGTGTTGCCGAACCATCGCTACCAAGTCAGCCGGGCGAGGCTGGAAGCCTGGAATCTGGGCTGTGCCACGGAAGTGAAGGGTGTCGCCCTCAATGTCTGGCACATACAGCTCGCCTTGTTCGCTATCCAAAGGCTCAGAGGCAAGTGTGAAAGGCGACATCTTGAGATCTTGAAAGAGGGGAGGGTATAGAAAACCGCGCTGATTCAAAAATTGGGCCCGAGTTTTGGCAACGGCAAGGCTGTCAGTCCCAAAGCCGAAGAGGTTCTTTGGTGGTTGGAGGTTGAGAAAGGCTAGCTGCGATCGTGTCGTCAACCGTTCGGCCTGTTGATCGTTGATCATCCAATATCCCTGAAACCAGCCACCGGCCTGGTGCAGTAGAATTCCACACACGGCGGTTGCCCACCAGATGGGAAGGTGATCGGAGATGCTTGACTGCGGGGAGCGTTGAACTTTGTCAGTCGTAAGGATCGTAAAGATGGCCACAATGCTGATGAGTGTCGGCATCAGGACGAGGGAGAAGTCCTGACCGGTCAAAGGGATCACCGCGGGGTCGATCAGCAGGCAAATGAGCATTGCTCCAGAGAGGCATGCACCACCGACCGCCACCCAAGGTAGACAACGATTCCAGAGGAGAGAGCGCCCCCGGCCAAGTGAGGACATGAGCCATCCAATGGCGCAAAGCAGAAAAAGGCTAACAACAATCAAGCCGGGAATAACAACATACTCACGCTTTTCAGGGGGCTGCCATCCCCGCAGGATCAGATCTCCAGTCAGGGCAAACCATTCGGTGACCTCAGATTCCGGATTAACCTCCTGAACCTGCTCGGATGCGGTAAAAGCTCGAGTTCCGTCAGTGTTTGCCTGCGTAAAGTAATCGACAAAGACAAAACTTCCCACGGCAAGCCAGATCGTGACAAAGAGAATTCGTTGCCAGAGCTTCCCGGCATTGCCCGAGAGAAATTGAAGAATCAGGACGGTAGGCCAGATCGTCAAGGCATGCACCGCACTGTAGGAGCCGATCACGCCAAAAAACAGGCAGAAGCCGAGACGAAGCCACCAGGGAAGATTCCTTGTGGCAAAGAAAATCGCCCAGATCAAACAAGCGTTGGCCAGATGAATCCCAAGCATGGTGGCGGAAAGCAAAGCTCCCGCGTGCGCCGGTGAAAAGAGCAGCAGATTAGCCAATAAAAAGGTGATTCCCAGCTTCATCCCGGCGCCAACCGTGCGTCCGAGCAGGAAAAACACCCCGGCCGCGGTAGCGGCGAGCGCGGCGAAGGAAACCCATACTTCCATCTTGATATCATGGTCGGTCAGGGTCGCCATGAAAATGTAGACCGCACGGGCGACAGGCTGGCGCTGTCCGTTTTCCGCTTCCAGAAATTCGGAAACCGTCAACTGATCCTGAAGAACCTTTGAAAGAATGTCGACGCGGCTCCACTCTGCCTCAAAAGGAACATTGACCGCCTTCCAATCGACAAGCCAGGCCGCAGCCAGAACTGTAATCGACGCAAAACAGAGGAAGATCAGGTCACGTATTCCGAGCCCAAGCCTCGCCACCAATCCTATTTGAGGTTTGTTGGCGATTTCCTCCTCTTCAGGAGTTGGTTCCTGAACCCTCTTTTCAGGCCTTGGCTTTTCCTTCTGGCGAGGAGCTTTCTTGGGCTCCACGAGGAATCGAGCAGTGCCTTTCGAGGGCTTTTTCTCACCTTCGGGGCCGTGATCAACGCTGCGCGTTTTGCCAAGTTCAACATCGATCAACGCCTTGGGCTTCTTCGTCTTGATCCTTCCGGTATCCGTGTCATCTCCGGCCCAGTCGATTTCGAGGGCGGGAGCATCGGGACGTTCGGGCTCCGGGGGTTTTTTCCGAGGGCGGCGCGCTTTGGGTTCCGGGCCGAGGTTGAGAGCGTTTTTCTCAACTTGAACCGGTTCTTCAGCTGGAGCCGGCGGAGGAGGTCTCTTGCTCACAGATGGCGCTGGATCCGCTGGTCGTGCCGGGGGCTTCGGCTCCGGCTCTGGCTCAAGAGGTATCGGCTTGCGCTTTGGTTCCTTTGGAGGCTCTTCGGTCGGTTCGAGTTTGATAGGGTGAGCATTGCCCGATTATTTTTTTAGAT
>JBCDHN010000641.1:0-2948 GCA_038749915.1 Verrucomicrobiota bacterium
CGCCAATATTCTCGCCCAGCTGGGGCCGGAGCTCAACAAGGAGAGTGGGTGGAAACGCAGCCTCGTCCAAATTTGGGCGGACCTCCACCGGGTAGAAAAAATTGATCGGGATCCTCCATTCTGGGTTTCGATTCGGCCCACCGGTGTCGCGATGAGTCCGCTCGATTATTCGGACAAAACCCAGGTTCAGGCGGTCTTTGGGATCGACGTTGAAGTGATTGCCCATCTTGCCGAGCCACCTCCACCGCCGACGCAGCCGTTGGCCCAACTTGTCATTCAACCAGGATTGAGCCCTCGTTCGGATCTTCTGATTCCCGCCGTGGTTCCGCTCGATGTTGCGAACGAGCACATCAAGCGAGAGACGGTTGAGATCGATATCGGCGACTCTGACAAAGTGACCCTGTCGCAAATCGATCTCAAAGTGTTGGATTCCAATGAGGTGTTGGTCCGCGCCGAATTCACGGCCACTCGCGGTCTGTTAAAGCGGAAGACCGAAGGAGTCCTCTTGTTCAAAGGCAAGCCGATGATCGACTTGGAAACACAGCAACTGGCCTTCTCGAACCTGGATTTTACGCTGGAAACCCAGGGGATGTTGGAAAAATCGGCGGTATGGTTGCTGAAGCCCGGACTGCGCAATGAAATGGCCAAGGCGCTTCGATTTGATTTTACCAAGGACCTCGGAAAAGCGACGAGGAGCGCCAATGACGCGTTTCGCAAATTCAAGCGTCCCAAAGGTCTCGATGGAAAAATTGCGCTGGAAAACCTGAAGGTGGAGGATGTTTATATGATTCGGTCAGGGGAACCTGCGGGAGACGCGATCGTGGTCTTGTTGGGAGCCGAAGCTGCCGCAACCTTGAAGGTCGGAGTGCTCAAGTTCTGAGAAGAATCCGTCAGCCCTTGTTTTCGCGATAGAGACGATCCAGGGCCAGATAGAGGCCCTGCAACTCCCGAAGTTGATCAACGGACTTTCGGCCGGCGATATTTTCCAAATGCTGGATCCGGGCTCGCAACCGTTCGATTTCCGCATCTCGCTCTGCTGATGAAACGGTCGCGCTGGTCTGCAAATTCATGACCGTGTCCAAGGGCTCCCTCCAGAAGCTGGGAGGCCTGAAATCAGGAGCCTTTTGCGTGATCAGGGTGTTGGCGCGATCGAGATATCCTTTGGCTTCCTCGCGAGTTTTGACCTTGCGAGCCGCCATGGAAGAGCCAAGAAACGCGGTGATCCGCAGCTTTACCGAGCTGTCTTCCTTCAACATGGTTTGCGCCATCGAGAAGGCTTCCCAAGCTTCTTGATGCATGTCAGAGTAGCGATAAGCGCATCCAATCTTGAGCAGCACTTCTCCAAGTCGCGATTCTGAGGGGATGTATTCGAGCGCGAAGCTGTAGGCCTGCGCCGCCGTTTCAAAAACGTCTTCCGACAAATAGAGATCGCCACGCAGGGTCCAGGCCATTGCCAGATCCGGCCCAAACCAGTCGCTCCATCGTTCATTGGTCATTCCGCTCTGGAGAACTGGCAGCGCGGAATCCAACTCCCGGGCGAGAGCTTCGGAGTTCAACTTTTCCAGAAACTGAACCTGCCGGACTCCCATTTGAGCAATCAAAGCCTGAATGATGGGAGATGGCTTCCCACTTTTGGCGAGTTGAATCCGACCGTCTTGAAGCTGCTTTCTCGCCTCGATCAACATGCCGGCCTGTTCGGCTAACCGGGAACGTAGGACGATCATCTGGCCGGCGATCTCCAGAGGGTTTTCCGGCGAAGGCTCAATCCGTGAGTAGGCGCCGGATAGCCAGGCATCGACCGGCTCGTAAAGAAACGGAAAGCGGGTTGCGAATGCGATGAAGTTTTCGGCTCGGATCATGATCCGGTTGGAGTCACCCTTGAGTTGGGAAATCCAGATCACCAATCTGAGCGCACTTTCTCTCCATGCCGCGTTTGGTGAGACAGTTGCCAGGATCTCGAAAGCTTCCCGTTCCTGCCCGACCGGATTTTCCACCGGAATCGAGGTCCAATGCTCGATCGCTGTCAGCAGGTGTTCGGCGGCAGCGTCCTTTTCGCCGCTGCTTTGCGCGATTGCGGCCCGGAGCGCATGAAACCGATAGCGCTCATGGCCCAATTCCTTCTCTTCGAACAGGCTGAGCTTAGCTTCGCAGGTATCCAGCCAGAAGTTGGCGTCGCGAAGTTGGTCCGGAAGATAGCTCTCCGCTCGATCCAGCCATGCGCTTAAGGCAACCTGAGCAGCGTCAGCTGATTCTACGGGAACTGGAACGGGTTCTGCCTTGGCTGAGGACGCTGAGGTAGGAGTGAGTTCGTGGTTGGGAATCGAATCGGTGAGTGGAACAGGGCCGGGAGGAATGGAAGACCGGGCATGATCCGTGGAGATTTCATGGATCGATTCATCGGACCCTTCCAACCAGGGCTCCACCAACGAAGAGAGACTTTCCGAGTAACCTGGGAAGTTGGCGAGGGACCATTCATGGACTGGTTGGCGCCAGGTCCACATTCCGGCCAGCAGCGCCACGAAAACAGCGGCGAGGCCTGAAAGCGTTCGCTGAACGCCCATGGAGCGTGCCCGTAGACTGATGTGCTGAACCAGCTCTTCGATGCGAACTCCCAATAGCGCCGAAATGGCGGCGGCTGGCGCGGCGTATTTCCATTCGCACTCCCGCGCATCGACCCAATACTCTGCATCCGTTCGGTTGAGATTCTCAGGCAGGCAAGGCTTCACATAGGCTTGAACCGTCGCTTCGGGTTCCGGCTCGCCCGACATTACCAACGGGATGATTCGACCTCGGGGGTGAGCGCTGTAGAAGGCTTCAACCTCAGCCCGGATCCAGCGTGAGACCGAAGTGTGTGGGCTACAAACCACGATCATTGTCCCACTGCTCTGAATCTGTTCCAGAATGTGAAGGGGCAACTCAGCCTGCCGGGGGTTTTCTTCGTCGTGACG
>JBCDHN010000642.1:0-2942 GCA_038749915.1 Verrucomicrobiota bacterium
CAGGGAGGAGAGGCCTTGGCCTTTGCCGAAAGTTATCTCGAAACTCCCGATGAAGTAGGCCGAGCCATGAGTTCCCTGCTCTCCCGCGACCAATCAAAGTCCACCGCCGAAAGAGCGGATTGGCTCGTCGAGAATCTCTCTTCAGAACAAATTATCCCGGCCATCAAGTCTTTCACAAGGAACAGCTACTTCGGCAACAAATCCGACATCATCGCCTGGTCGACGAACCTCGATCCGAGCCCCATTCATGACATCGCACTGAATGAAATGGTTCATCTCATCGCCGGCGAAGAAAATTTTGAAGAAGCCGCGCAATTGGCTGGCTCCATTTCCGACGACGAAATGCGCGAGGAAGCCACGAAGTATGTCGATCGGCGCAAGAACGCCGCCAGGGATTCCAAAATTACTCCGCTCCCCTACACGATCGAACTGAACTAAGGAGACAACCCTCGCGCCAAACCACCCAAAACGCCCATCGCCATGACAGCTCCCATCTGGATCGCCGCCTGCGTTACCTGTTTCCTCTGCCTCGGCATTCTCTTCGCGCAACACACCCGTAATGATCAACTCCATGAAAAAGTAGCGTCGCTTCGCGAAGTCATCGCGGACATGGAAGAAAGAACGGAAGATATCCAGCCCACCTCCACCCGGCATTCCTCCTCGACCCGGAGATCCAGCCATGATTCCGGAGATGCACTTCCTTCCACGGCTTCGCTCGCACCAACAGCCTCCACCTCCAGCGAACGCATCGCCCGGGCGCGAAAACGCGTCGAATTCCTTGTCACCGATATCCAGGACCTCGACCTGTCACCCACGCTCTTCATCAAGCTCCTTCCCGACCTTCTGCGTTCCGTGGAAGACCTCAGCCTCGACGAAATGTTCCAGCTCATCGCGCAACTGGATTCCCCGGATTGGAAGGACAGCGACAGCGGAAAGGGAGCCACTCGCATGATCCTGCTTCTCCTCGCCGCCGAACAAGACCCCCTGCGTGTATTGCAAACCAAGGAATTCATGGAAGACCGGCAAATGCGAACCGGCATCGTCGGCGCCTATGCCCGCCAAAACCCGGAAGCGGCGATCCAATGGCTTGATCGCACGGACTACATCGATTCCAACGAAAAGATCCGAATCAAGGCTGCCATCATCCGCCAGACCCTCCGCACCGACGTCAATGCTGCGCTGTCCATGCTGCGGGAGATGCAAAAAGACGACACTTCCCCCCAATCGATGATGATCTTCGCCTACGCTCCCGTCTCTAAAGAATCAGTTCCTGATCTCGTCTCAGCGGTGCAGGATCCCGCAAACCAGGAAATCCAATCAACACTGACCAGAATGATTTTCAGCTCTTCGCTGATGACAGGTGGCCTTGACGAAGCCAGAAAACACTTCGCGAACGTCGATCTCTCGAAGCCATCCATCCGGCAATCTCTTCAAGAAGGCTTCCAAGCCGCCATGGAAAGCCATCCCAGGGAAACCATCGAATGGGCGACGGAAATCCACACGGACGAGGAACTACTTTCTGTCGTGCCTAATCTTCTGAGAAGTTGGGCCGGCAATGATTACAATGCCGCGGGCAACTGGCTCGGTGACCTCGAACCTTCCCTCATGCGGGACAAATCCATCGAAGCTTTTGCCTCGACCATCAACGCTATCGACCCGGAAGGCGCTGCTATCTGGGCTCAGCAAATTGACGATTCCACGACACGCGAGAGATCAAGCCAATCCGTCTTGGCCCTCTGGCGCCGGAAAGACAAGGAAGCAGCAAACTCCTGGATGGCCGAAAACGGTATTCAGTTGGAGATTCCCTGATCGTGGCTGGGGGCTTGATTTAATCTCACGGGCTTAGCTTGAAGTGATGCACTCCACGCTCACGGCTTAAGAGGCCGAGCAATCTATGCTCCCGGCCTGAAGGGCCGTTCGCACAAAGCACAGGGCTTCAGTCCTGTGTAGCCGTCCCGCGAACCTGCGGGCTGAAAGTCCGCCCGCGCGCCCCTTGCTCTTCAACCTGAGGCATCTCGATCGACTTCAGATACTTGTAGATCTCGCTATCCGTCGAAAGGACGATGGTTCCCTCCTTGGCTAACATGCTAGAGTAAACCTCCATCGTTCTCACGAATTCATAAAACTCGGCGGATTGGGAATTTTCATTGAAGGCTCCCGCATAAATCGCCGCAGCTTTGGCATCCGCTTCACCCTTGATCGTTTGGACCTCCTTATAGGCCTCGGACTCAATCACACGGAGATCGCGCTGCATATTACCAAGGATCTTAGCCGCCTCCCCGTCACCTTCGGAACGGAAACGATTCGCAATTTGCTGGCGCTCGGAAACCATGCGCTCGTAAATGCGCTCACGGACACTCTGGTTGTAGTTGATCCGCTTGAAGCGAACATCGAGCAACTCGATACCAAACTCTGAAAGTTTGCCTCGACTCTTCTCGAAGATTTCCTCCTCGAGCATGACTCGCCCTCGCCTGATCGGCTTCATCGACCCGACCGTCCCAGTGCGGTCGGCTTCCATCAATTCTTCCGACTGCGCAGGAACGCGGTCTTTGGTGGAACGGACGACTTCGATCAGATCGTGCTTGGCGATCGTATTCCGCGTTTCCGAGCCAAGAATGTCGTCCAATCGTGACAACGCGCTTCTTTCGTCGCGCAACCTTTGGAAGTAACTCAACGGGTCGGTGATCTGCCAGCGAGCGTAGGTGTCGACGATAATGTAATCCTTGGCCTTCGTCGGCATTTCACTCGCACGTCCATCCCATTCGAGGATCCGCTTTTCGATGCGGTTCACCTTCTGAATAAACGGAAGTTTGAACTTGAGGCCCGCGGACGTCACGGGTTCGCCCCGAGGTTCACCGAACTGAGTGATAATGACCTGTTCCGTTTCCTTGACGGTGTAGAGCGAGGAAAACGCAACGACCGTCACCGTTAGTATGGCCGCG
>JBCDHN010000643.1:0-2941 GCA_038749915.1 Verrucomicrobiota bacterium
CAGCCCAAATGGCGGAATCGATGGCTCCCTGCGTGCTCTGGATCGATGAAATCGAAAAAGCCTTCGCCTCAGGAAGAGACTCGAGCGCTGACGGCGGAACCTCGCAGCGCCTTCTTGCCAGCTTCCTCACCTGGATGCAGGAAAAAGAGGAAAGCGTCTTTTTGGTCGCCACCGCCAACAACCTCGAAGCACTTCCTCCTGAAATGATCCGCAAAGGTCGCTTCGACGAAATTTTCTTTGTCGATCTCCCCAATCCATCCGAGCGCCTTTCCATTTGGGACATTCATCTCCGACTGCGGAAACAGGCTCCCGAGCAATTCAACCTCGGACAGTTGGCTCAAATCACCGACGGATTCAGCGGCGCCGAGATCGAGCAAGCCGTGATCGCCGCACTGTATCGCGCCCTTGAAAAAGGCCTGCCGCTCAATCAGGAGCTCCTCGTGCGGGAGATCTATGAGACGGTCCCACTCTCCATCTCTCGAGCCGAGGAACTGAGCCGACTGCGCCGCTATGCCAAAAAACGATTTGTTTCAGCCAGCAACGACGGATCCGATCCCAATTCCTTCCCAGCCGCGGCCTGAGTCTAGTTGCAAACTGCCGATTCCGGTTGCTTCCTTGAACGGATGATTCCGGAAGACCATCTGCTCACCACGTTGCGGACCAAGGGAGCCAAGGCGGGACTGACTGTCGGCGAAATTCGTCAGAAGTGTGGCGCCGCCTGGCGCAAAGCGACTTCGCAAAAGAAGCCGGAATGCACTGCGGGTGAAGTCAGGGAACTCGTTCATCAACTTTGGAAGCTCGGAAAAGTGGTCGTGGAACCTCCGACCGGCCGATCCCAATCGATTCGTGTTTGGCACCCCCAATGTGCCAATCGGAAGTTCGGTCTTGAGCAGGCAACCGCTTCCAATTTCAACCCCAGTCAGGCCCGCGAAGAATACAAAGAGCTGGCTCGGGAAACGCGAAGTCCCTATGTTTTCATCTCCGCGTTGGTCAATCGCAGCAAATGCCGGACTGAAGATCTTCACGACTACTTGATGGAGCAGGAATCCCGGGGTCAGGCGGTTCTCAGTACGGGCGACTGGTCCAGCGCGACAGAAGAAGAAAAGCAAGCAGCACTTGAAACTGACGGCAGACGGTTTATCAAGGTCAGGCTACCATAACAAAGCCACAATTTATGGATGTCTGCGGAATGACGGAGGTAGTGTCTTGAGTTCCGCACTCTGCGTGAAATCCCCATGCCGTCGAAACTCAAGGACCTGCTTTTCAATCCCTTTGCCCGGCGAGTCGTCGATCGACCGAGAAAAATCGAAATCACCATCGACGAATTGAACGGACGGGTCATTCGCGGCCTGCAGCGGGAGTTCGCAGTCCTGACTGAAGGCTTTGTCCCGCGGCCTCGACCAACTTCTCCCCAAATCCAATTCATCGCCTCGCCTGATCCCGGCTATGGCAAATCGCATCTTTTGGGACGGCTGTTCCAGGTTTTGGAGCGGCAGGCAACGCGCATTTACGTTACCCCCTTCACGGATCCTTCCAACGCCTGGTCGTCACTGCTTTCACGAATCATCCAGGAAATGTCATTGCCGGAAAACGGCAACGCGGCTCAATGCCTGCCCGGCGAGCCTTCTCAACTCGATGCATTCGCTCAGGGCGTCCTGGGCCAGGCCTTCGCGGCTCTGGCTGGAAACAATACCCAGATTGCGCCGGAGAATCCGCTGGTTTTGGAAGCCATCCGTGGTCGTCCTCTGGACACCTGGGACCTTGCCGATCCGGAAAATCATGCCGCGACATGGGTGCGTGGCCTCACCGAAAAGGATCTCGACCAAGCTGCGGCCCTCCTGCCGAGCTTGAATGCCGAGCTTCAACCCGGCAGCTCCGCTGCAGCGTGGCTCAAGGTGCTCTTCTTTTACGCAATCGATCGCGACAACACACTTCGACGGGGAGCGTGCCTTGAATGGATGGAAGCAAAGGTCCATCGCAGCGATGTATCGGACCTTGGTCTCAGCCCGAGCGATGCGCTTGATGATGACGCCGACCGCTCCCGCCGGAACGAAGAAGCCAGATCCCGCGTCCTGGACCTGTGTTCTCTGGCCGGCCTCTTCCGTCCGTTCGTGATTGCCTTCGACCAAACCGAGACTTACGGCCAGAAGCCTGAATTGGCCAACGCCTTCGGCAATTTGATGGCCGATTTGTTTCACGAAGCGCCCAATCAAATGACGATCGTCACGGCGAACCAGGACAAGTGGCAGAAAGATCTCGAGCCCTACATCGACAATGCGCATCAGGAACGGCTGGGAATGCCGGTTTACCTCGAGGAAATCGACCGTCGGCAAGCCGAAATCCTGACGCGACGACGCCTCGCCGCCTGTGATGTGGCGCCCTCCGAAATTGAGCGGTTCGTGCAAGATTCGTGGTTGGAAACGGCCGTGCGCGCCGGCGGGAGCTCTGTCCGCCGATTTCTCGAAGCAGCTTCGCTGAGATTCTCTGACTTGATTGAGGAAGCCGTTTCCGCGCCTGATCTGGACGAACTGTTCAAAATGGAAAAGCTCGCCCTCTCCGGGCAACGGGCACGGCTCAGCCAATATCGCGCCGATCTGTATCGTTGGGCGCTGCGCGACGTGTTCAACGCAGCGGATTCAGAACGGAAGGCGGAGGTGTTCCGTTCGCATCGCGATTATCTGCAAATCGCCTGGCCCGAGGATGACGGCCTCAGGGTGCTCTTTGGGTTCGAAGACCGGGACAACCACCGCACTTGGGAAGCCATCGCCCGGGAAGCGCAACGACAGATTCGAGCTCATGAAGGAAAGTGCCGGGTGATTCTCATTCGATTGGAAAGTCAACCGGTCATCCCCCATGCCAACTGGGCCTCGGCCCCATTTATCGAGGACGTTCAGGACGAAGGTCTGTTTTTCCACCAACTCAGTGAGGAACGGCATGCGAC
>JBCDHN010000644.1:0-2939 GCA_038749915.1 Verrucomicrobiota bacterium
CAGTTGGCGATGACTGGAGCGTCGTCGATTTGGGAGGCTTCTTCCTGACGCTGCCGTTCCCGTTCCTGGCTTGCTTCGGTGATGAACTTGATTTTGAACGCGTCATCGAATTCGAGGGCAGCATCAAATTCCTCCCCGCGCCGGCTCCTAAAACCAGTCAACGGTCCGACGAAGCGTTTCGTCAGGAGCTGCTCGAGCTCTGGAACATCCATGGGCCGACTGGCAACGACCTTCCAAATTGAAAACTTGCATTCGGGATCCTTACAACGGTAGGAGCGTTCGTCCTGTTTGAGCGGTTGGAGTCCGCAACTCGGGCATGGCAAGTCCAGATCATCGTAGTGGGCCTCTTTCGCCGCTTTGGCGGCACTTCGCGTGCGATCGACAACTCCGGTGGTGAGGTCCCGGATTTCGTTCATGAAACCATCGCGCTTTAACTGACCCTGCTCGATCCGTTTCAGCTTGTATTCCCATTGGCCGGTCATCTCTGGCGAGCAGAGAATTTCAACGCCGATGTCGTTGAGTTCGTCGATCAGCCGGATTCCGCTGGTCGTCGGAACGAGCTCCTTTTCCGCGCGAACGATGTACTTGTCGGAAATGAGTCCTTCGATCGTCTGGGCACGGGTTGCGGGAGTTCCCAAACCACGTTCGCTCATGGCCGCGGCAAGTTCTTCGTCATCGACCAGTTTGCCGGCTCCTTCCATGGCGGACAGGATGGTCGCCTCAGAGTATCGCGCCGGCGGTTTCGTGGTTTTCTGCTCAACGTTTACTGCGCTCGTCGTGGCTTCTTCCTCGGGTGAGAGGGCAACCAGGATCTTGTCCTTGTCGCTTCCAATCGCGCCTCCATAGACCTCCATCCAACCGGGCTGTACCATGATTTTCCCGTTGGACTTGAACGAGTCGGTATCTGCTCCGGTCGTGATTCGGGTGATTCGGGTTGTCACCTCAAACTCCGCTGTTGGGTAAAACACCGCGATGAAGCGCTGCATCACCATCGTGTAGATTTTCAGCTCGGCCTCATCCAGCTTGTTCACGAATTGCCCGGTTGGGATGATGGCAAAGTGATCGCTCACTTTACTGGTGTCGAAAATACGTCCGTTTGGCCGGATCCAGTTGTTTTGGACCGCTTTGCCGGCATGGGCATCGCAACCCTGCGGGAGCGCAACGCCGCTCGCATTGCTGATCTTGCCCATGGTTTCCTTGGCGACGCTGACATAGTCCTCAGGAAGGTAGCGAGAATCCGTCCGTGGATAGGTGAGCACTTTGTGGCGCTCGTAGAGAGACTGGGCCAGTTGTAGCGTTCGGCGGGCACTGAATCCGAAGCGGCTGTTCCCTTCTCGCTGCAGGCTGGTCAGGTCGTAAAGGAGCGGTGGCGCTTGCTTGGAGGGCTTTTTCTTCTCCTCGACTTCGCCCACTTTACCGAGGCAACGCATCTTGACGGCGTTCGCGGTCTCGATGTCCCAAATGCGATCGGCTCTTGCGTGCTTGTCGTCACCCTTTTTGAACTGCTCATCGAACCAGACTCCGGGGTATTGCCCCGCCGCAACCTGAAACTCCCCATGAACTTCCCAGTAATCGCGAGGATCAAACGCCTGAATTTCCTTCTCCCGATCGACCATGATTGCGAGCGTCGGCGTTTTTACCCTCCCGACCGGAGTTTTGCTGAATCCTCCATACTTGCTGTTGAACGCCGTCATCGCTCGAGTGCCGTTGATTCCGACCAGCCAATCGCTCTCGCTGCGGCATTTGGCGGCATTCGCCAATGGCAACATCTCCTCATCCGTCCGCATGTTGGTAAATGCCTCAGCAATTGCCTGGTTCGTCATCGATTGCATCCACATCCGTTTGATGGGCTTCTTGACCTCGCTGATTTCAACCAGATACCGGAAAATCAGTTCTCCCTCGCGCCCCGCATCACAAGCATTGATGATCTCGTCGACATCTTTGCGCTTCATCAACCGCTTCAGAAGATTCAATCGCGCCTTATTGTCGTCGATCGGCTGCAGATCGAACTTCTCGGGCATGATCGGCAGGTGATCAAAATCCCACTTCTGCTTCCCTCCCGGCATTTGCAGTTCCACCAGGTGACCGATCGCTGACGAGATGACATACTGATCGCTCTCGTAATAGTCCTTCTCCTTGGTGAACTTACCGACCTCGGGCATCTTTCCCAACGCTCGACTTAGGTCGAGTGCGACGCTCGGTTTCTCGGCAATGATCAGTTTTTTGGACATTCGGTTCTTTTTCTGAGTGGATTTGGCCCCTATGGCTGACCGCAATCGGGCCTTCTGTCAAATGCCCAACGTCCCCACACTACGTGTGAAAAAAAAAACTGGATTTCAGCATCCGACTTTCTCGAACAGCATTCCCGGCAATTGGCGGGCCAAGCCCTGCATTTCGAGCCGCACGAGAGTGGTGGAAACTCGATGAGGGGGAAGGTTTGCCTGAGCAGAAATTTCGTCGATCCCGGTGGGGCGATCACTCAGGGCGGAGTAAACGGCCAGGTCTTCCGGGGCCAGGTTTTCCACGTTCAACTCGGTAGGTTCCGGTTCTGTCGCTGCGACCGGCATCACGAGCGGGAGTTCCTGGACCACATCTGCTGCGTTTGTGATCAGCTTGGCACCATCCTGGATGAGAGAGTTGGGGCCGCCTGAGGTCTGTCGATCGATCGGGCCGGGGAGGCCGAAAACGAGGCGATTTTGCTCCACGGCGGCTTTGGCCGTGATCATCGAACCGCTTCTGAGGTTCCCTTCGATGACAATGACCCCGTAGCTCATGCCGCTTACGGTCTGGTTGCGAATCGGGAAGAGGCGGGGATCTGAGGTGATGTCGAAAGGGAATTGGGAAACAACAGCCCCGTTTTCGGCGATTTTCTCGGCCAGATTCTTGTTCTCAGGAGGATAGAGCTTCGTAAATCCGCTTCCGAGCACGGCAATCGTTCG
>JBCDHN010000645.1:0-2937 GCA_038749915.1 Verrucomicrobiota bacterium
CGTTTTGAGCTTCTCAACCGGGTCGTCGATGTCGAAATCGATGATCGTGTCGAAATTCTTGCCCATCCATTCCTCCACGATGCCGTCAAGCTGCTCGCGATTGAGTTCATTCCCCTGCTTGTTCTGCACGAGCAGGTGGTAGTAAAGCAGGAGCGCTTCTTTGCAATCTTCCTCTTCACCACTCTCCATCATCCGATTAAACACGGCCCGGTTATTCGCGATACTGCGGAAAAAGAGGTGATCGGAAACTTCTTTGAGGAAGGCGATGCGCTTGGCCTTGAACTTGGTCCACTGCTTGAAGGCGAGCGTCAGCAGCGCCGCCAACCCTGCAAGCGCGGCGATCACCGTCTTCAAATTGTTGGGGTCGACGTCCTCAACCTCAGGTCGATCGAGTTTGATACCGAAAGCAAGGAGAATGAGGGCGAAAAGAATGAGGAGAGAGAGCCCCTTTTTGATAATAAAGACGATCATCCCGGCCAACGCGGGAATCGCGAGTTTAATCTTGTCTGCCATGTTCATCGACACGCGGACATTGGGAAACAAAATCTCCAAGTCATCCTTGGGAACATCCTTGTAGAGATAGGAGTAGAACTTGCCGGGCTCGAATGGGAGTTGATCCTTCTTCAAGCGGTCCTTCTGTACCTTGGTGAGGTCCTTTTCCTCCTTAAACTTGATGAGGATCAAGACGCGCCGCCAAACTTCGACCGTGACCGTCTTCGGCACCATGTACCAAGTCGTCCGCTGCCCTTCGCGTTCATCTTGTCCACGGACGTAGCATTCCACCTGATCAAACACATCCAGATCAACATCGGTATTGACGAGTAGGAGGCTCTTCTTGTGGAAACTCTCTTCAATCTCCTCCCGCGGCATTTGCCGGTAGTTGGCATTGGAGGCCAATTCCCGAAACGCAGTGGCAACGCGGGACTCCGCTTCATCCAGCTCGTCGCTCGTGTATTTCGTTCGAAGCTTCATCTCGGAATCCGGATCGAACGGCGCGTAGTCCAGTTTGAGCTTCTCGTTCTTGATGTGGGACCGAAAATGCGTGTAGGCGGCGAAGATGTCGCAAAAGTCGCAGAACTGCCGTTGCTCTGCCTGACTCAGGCCCCCGTCACCAAGGCACATATGAACGAGTTCCTCGCGGAGATAGGGGATAAAAGTATCCAGCTCGGAGGATGGGGTGGATTCGGTCGTGGTTGCCACAGGTCGGACTGTTGATCAAACTGGGTGAAATGCAAACTGCCACCAAGGCGGAAGTCTCTGAATGATTCGTCGCGAAATCGCGGTCCGCTGTTCAGCGAAATATGGGAAATCGTTCGCTGGCCTTGATTTCGCGAAATTGTGGAGCTAACGACGATCATGAAACAGCCCCTTTTCACCGTTTTTCTCATCGCAGCGTCCTTGGTTTCGAGCGTTTTCGCCGAAGAACTTCGCCCGCTCGATGACCTTGGCCAATGGACCTATGATCCAGCGCTCTGGGAAATCAAAGATGGACTCGCTACCGGCATCACAACCGACGAAGATCCCCTCCCCTACAACAAATTCCTGATTTGGAATGGTGGCGAGTTGGTCGATTTTGAGCTGAGTGTGAAGCTGAAGGTTGAGGGAAACAACAATTCGGGAATTCAGTATCGTTCCAAACGGCGCGACGACCTTGGGGAGTTCGTCGTCAGTGGCTATCAGTGCGACGCCCATCCCAGCAATGCCTATTGCGCGATGATGTATGAGGAGAAAGGGCGCGGCATCACCGCGACCCGCGGTCAAAAGGTGGTCGTCACTCCCGAAGGCAAAAAGATGCTGGTCGGCAAGGTCGGCCAAGCCGCGGAAGTCGATTTGGCCAAATGGAACACCTACGAGATTCACGCCAAAGGGAATCACATCGTCCACAAGCTGAACGGGATCGTGACCGCTGAGTTCATCGATCTGGAAGTGGACAAGCGGGCGCTTTCTGGCTTGCTCGCATTCCAGATCCATCGCGGCCCCAAAATGAAAGTGGAGATCAAGGATTTGGTGATCAAGCATGTGTCAGGCGGAAAAGTCTTCGAACCCGGTGATGTCAACATTCCGGCCAATGCTGAAGAAGTTCATGCGCCGAAGCCGCGACCGGCAGCCAAAAAGAAAAAGAGCTAGCAAGCGTCCATGCAGCTCGGTTTCGTCAGCGCGCTTTTCCATGATTTGAGCCTTGCTGAGGTTCTCGATTTTGCCGCAGCGGAAGACTTCGATTGTGTTGAACTGGTTTGCTGGCCAGCCCAGCAGGAAGATTGGCGGCTTCAAGGAGTCTGCCATGTCGATGTCGCGGCCTTAAGCGAGAGTGATGCCGAACAGATTCGGAACGAGGTCGCCAGTCGCAATCTTCAGATCAGCGGGCTTGGTTATTATCCGAATCCGCTCCATCCTGACGACCAGGTGGCCGGTTTTGTCGTCGATCATCTCAAGAAAGTGATTTCGGCAGCGCCGCGACTGGGAATCGATCGGGTCAACACTTTCATCGGTCGGGATTGGACGAAGAGCGTCGATGACAATTGGCCTCAAGTGCAGCAGACCTGGGGGCCACTTCTCGAGCACGCCGAAAGCGAAAACGTTCACATCGGAATCGAGAATTGCCCGATGTTGTTCCGGCAGGATCAGTGGCCGGGTGGCGAGAATCTGGCAACCTGCCCCACCGTTTGGCGTCGGCTGTTTCAGGAGTTCCCCAGCTCAAAGCTCGGGCTGAACTTCGATCCCTCGCACCTGATCTGGCAGCATATTGACTATCTGGAGCCGATTTCCGAGTTTGCGGATCGGATTTTCCATACTCATGCCAAAGATGCCCGCCTCGATCGCAACGCCCTGAGTCAACTTGGACTGCAAGCCTTCCCGACCGATTACCACACAGCCAAGCTCCCCGGTCTCGGCGAAGTCGATTGGAGCGCGCTTGTCAGCAAGCTCCGTGACATTTGC
>JBCDHN010000646.1:0-2936 GCA_038749915.1 Verrucomicrobiota bacterium
AAGGTGGATGCTCTCGGCAATCCTGGACGATTTCGTCCTTGGTGGTGAACCCCACCTTTTCCCGAAAGTCATCCAAGCTTTGAATGGTTGCAGGCAGACGATCTTGGTAGAACGGATTGGAGCGAAGCTCGCTGAGAAGGAATTGGAGTTTCTCCAGGGAATCCATTCCCGAAGCTATCTTGAACCCGGCTGTGGGTCCACCGGCTTCTGATTTCCCGCTCGATGATTGAATCCGGCCACAGCTTCAGATAGAGTCGCGCCCATGCAGTTGTTTTTCATTGCGACGGTCTCTTTGTTTCTCCCGGCCTTTCTTCAGGCAAGTCCTCTTCTTTTTGTTCCGGAGCCTCGGGAAGGATTGTTTCAGGATCCCGACGAGTTTGCCAGGATCGGGAGCGACGCGGAAAGTTCGGTCGGGCCGCGAACCTTCTCGGAGCATTTCAACACCGTCCAGCAGCACTATCTCGCCGTTGAGGGCAAGCATCCGCCCGTCTACTACTTTTTCTGCTCGGTCTACTACACCCCGCGAGAAACCGGTTTCACCGCTGAACGGGGGTTTGATGTGACTCCGGAAGGCAGAAGCGCCCTCGGGAGCCGCAAATTTCCCAAGTCGTTTGTCCGGGCTACGATCATGGAGGGCTTTGGTCGCATGAAAACGCCGACCAGCAAAGGAAGCAATTACCTGAAATATGATGGTCGTTGGGGATATGGAACGCGGCCTCTGGGGAATCGAAACAACACCCTGATCGATCGAAAGTCTGCGGCAGTTCATCGCACCAGCCGGATTTTCAAAAAGGGCATCCCCTTGAAGGTTCTCGATCCGCAAATCTACAATTGCTTTGGCGGAAGCGAGTTTGAGACCGCAGATACCGGAGGCGGGTTGTTCACCAGCCAGATTGACCTGTATTGGGGAGAGGATGATCCACTTGGACCCTACAATCTGTTCGAGCCGATCAGCTGCGACGTCGCCGTGCGTTGGGTGGTGCCGGTCATCGTGGGCCATTAAGCACGGGTATCGAGCATGCCCCGATAGGCACCGGGCCACGAATCCGGGATTGGAATCGCCCCCAGGATTTGCTGATAGTACTCCTCAGCCTTCGTTGCTCCGATGATCCCGTAGGCGAATCCTTCTTCGTGCATCGCGTGCAGTGCCCGAATGGTAAGCGCAGTTCCAATTCCGCGTCCGCGAGCTTCTTTTCGCACGCCAATAGGGCCAAAAAAACCCTGAAACGTGGTATTGAAGCAGGAAAATCCCAACAATTGATCCTTCTCGATGGCGAGGAAGCAGCGGACAGGTTGCGTTGAAAAAGACGAAGCAACTTCCTGCGCCCAACCGGGGGTGAAATGCGTTTGCACCCAGCTCATGGCGACTCCCCGCTCTGGAGTGAGAGCTCGCCGGATCTCACAGCCATCGACGGCTGGAATCTCGGGAAGATCGTAGAGTTTGACGAGTAAATCGGTCATTGCTGTCTCGACTATCGAGCATCAATCAGCGAGGATCGAGAAACTTTCTAAGACGGCTCCCTTTCATGCGTTTCACCTCCGAAGACCAATCGATGTCGATGTCAGCCATCAATTTGGCGGTGGAGAACTTCCCCCAGCCCTCAGCGGATGCTCGAACGTCGCAACCTGATGTGTTGCGCGGCGCAATGTCGGAGTTTGAAAAGCCCCTGCTGGGATACGCCCACAGCCTGCTGTCCGATTGGGAGTTGGCGCGGGACGTTGTTCAGGAAACCTTCGTGAAACTGCATCGGGAACTGAAAACCAATCAGCCGGAGAACCTGAAAGCATGGCTTTTTACCGTTTGTCGCAATCGCTCTCTCGACATTCTCCGGAAAAACAAGCGCATCACGATTACGGACACGGGGGTTCTGGAATCCTTTGGCGATGAAGCTCAGCCCAGTCCCTCCAAGCTGGCGGAACGCCAGGATGCGCATAGCCGGGCCCTCGAATTTCTGGATCGGTTGCCCGCAAATCAGCAAGAGGTCATACGCCTGAAGTTTCAGGCTGATCTCAGTTACAAGGAGATCAGTGAGTTAACCAAGCTCACGGTGGGAAACGTGGGATATCTCCTCCATCACGGTCTCAAAAGGCTACGTGAATTGATGACCGAAACTTAATATTGCCTTCTAGAACGATGAAACTCGATAGAAATGATCCACGCCTGACTGGCTACGCTCTCGACGAGCTTGGCGCAGAGGAGCGGGCTGATTTCGAACAGGAAATGGAAAACTCTCCCGACCGCGGGGAAGCTGTCTCCGAAATTCTGGACACGGTTGCCGTGCTGAAAGTTGGCTTTGCGGCGGAGGAAGCGACGATGAAAAACCTACCGGTTTCTCCCAAAGTGATCCAGCCAACTTTTTGGCAGCGGAGCATTGTCCGGGCAGGGATGGTTGCGGCTGCATGTATTGTGGCAATTGGGATGGTGGTGTTGACGGCAGTTCGGGATGCTGAGACGAATTTGGTGTCTTCGGAATCCGGTGATGAACATCTTGAAGAAGTGACCATCGGAGAATTCCGGATCACCATCCAGGAGCCGGAAAAGCCCGCGATCATTGCGAAAAGTGATGACCCTGTTTCGGCTCCGGCAACTGGAGTCGTCGAGCCCAAAATTTCTCCCAAGGGTACGGTCGGGGCAAGTCCGGTTTCAATCCCCGCGCCCACGGTTCAGTTTGCCCAGTTCATCGATCCGCTTCCCGAGCACCTTCGGAGCCTCCGGTTCATTGATCCGCTCGATCGAAAGATCGCGTCATTCCCAATGCAGGTCGATATTTCGGGGTTTGATCTCGTGAAGCGAGAATTGGGAGAGGGGCGCCTTCCCAAACCTGCAAACGTTCATGTTGAACAGTGGATCAACGCGTTTGATTACGATTATCCGCTTCCGGAATCGGGTTCGCAGCGATTCCGGCTGGATCTTGAAGTCGCAGCCTGTCCTTGGC
>JBCDHN010000647.1:0-2935 GCA_038749915.1 Verrucomicrobiota bacterium
ATCACCAAATGAGAGATTCCAGCTTCCTTGGCTTTCATCAAAATTTCCGAGAATGGAGCGACACCTTTATCCTTGGGGTTGACGGCCGAGTTCCAGGCAAAGTGGCTTGAATTGACAGCTAGGCCAGCATCCTTCGCCGCAGCAATCATCGGACCGCAATCCGGAAACGCATAACATTCAACCTGCTTGTATCCCGCCGCAGCCACCGAATTAATGGTTTTTACCGTGTCCTCTTTCAACTGGTTTCTCAGTGTGTAGAGCTGAATTCCGATCGCCTTGCGATAGGCGTTGTTCGCATCGAGGGCAGATAGTGAAGACGCGGAGCTTGCGAGCGCAGCCAAGCCGGTCTGGAGGAGTTTTCGGCGATTCATTCCGCCGAAGTTGCCCAAATCCGCCTTCGAATCGAGCAATTCTTTACTTTTTGTGTCAGTATTCGTGGGATTTTGATCGTTTCGAATATCATCCCCGACGCCCCATGGTTTTTCGATTTCTCTTTGCTCTCGTTTTAGGATTCGGAACGATTTCCGTCTCGGCAACATCGTTTGGTGAGCCGTTGATTCCGTTTCTAGAGGATCACTGTTACGATTGCCACGATGACACCACCCAAAAAGGAGGACTGGATCTCTTCGAATTGGGCCTGGATTTGAGTGACGAAGCGGTTCAGGCAAAGTGGGTGCGGATCTATGATCGCGTGATGCGCGGGGAGATGCCGCCGAGGAAAAAGAAACAGCCAACGGAGCAGGAACGCCGCGCCTTCGGCAGACTTCTGGCGCCGCCGATTGCGAAAGCTCATGAGGAACACAAGGGAACAGTCCTGCGGCGCCTGAATCGAGAGGAATACGAGAACACGATGAACGACTTGTTCGGCACGAAGCTGAATCTGGCGGATATTTTGCCTGAAGACGCCCGCTCCCATGAGTTCTCGAATGTAGGCGAGGCGCTCAGCATCTCCATGGTGCAAATGGATCGCTACCTTCAGGCCGCCGATCTGGTGTGGAAAGACTTCATCGTCGACGACATCAAGGACCATGAATCCAACGTCATCCGGGCCAACTACGCCGAAAGCAGGGAAGCCCCGAAGTTCATTGGCAAACACTGGCATCTGGCTGCGGACGGAGCGGTGGTCTTTTTTCGGCAGGTGGGCTATCCTTCGGGAATGCTTCGAGGCTCCGGGGTCAAAGAGCGTGGTCGCTACAAAATCCGAGTGACGGGCTATGCGTATCAGTCGAAGGACCCAATTACGTTTTTTATTGGGGGAACCACTTTCGCCCGCGGCGTCGAGAAGCCAACCTACGGCTATTATCAGTTGAAGCCCGGCAAGCCACAGACCGTCGAGATCGAGGCGACGATTCCCGCCAACTACATGGTACAGATTGAGCCGGAAGGACTTTCCGTTCCCGGCAGAGAGCTCACCGACAACGGAACTGAAAATTACAAGGGGCCGGGTCTTGCCATCAAACACGTTGAAATCGAAGGCCCTCTCAAAGAAGAACATCCAAAGCGTGGCTACCACCTCGTTTTTGACGGCATCGATCGGCATGAGGTGATGCCGAAGAACCCACAGGATCGAGAGCGAAAATACTATCGCCCACAGTTCGACATCACATCCGAGGACCCAATCGGAGACGCGACGAAGTCGTTCAGAAGGCTTGCCACAGCCGCTTTCCGGCGGCCGGTCAACGACGAAGAACTAGCGCCTTACCTGGCATTGTTCCATGCTGAAATGGAAAGCGGGTCCAGCTTTGAGGAGTCCCTTCGCACCGGTGTGAAAGCGATTCTTTGTTCGCCCAATTTTCTCTTCCTGCTCGAGAAGCCTGGCAAGCTCAGTGATTATGCGCTGGCTTCCCGGCTTTCCTATTTTCTGAATCGGACCACGCCGGATCAAGCACTCCTCAAAGATGCAAGTGCCGGGCTGCTCTCCTCTAGCGAGTCCAAGCTTTTGCAACATGCGGAGCGACTCTTGAAGAACGAGCATTCAGAGCGGTTCGTGAAAGACTTCACTGATGCGTGGCTCGATTTGCGAAACATTGAATTCACGGCCCCGGATCGCACCCTGTTTCCCGAATTCGATCAGTTTCTGCAGCACTCGATGCTGGCCGAGTCGCGGGCGTTTTTTCGAGAACTACTCAAGGAGAATTTAAGTGTGTCCAACTTGGTGAAATCGGATTTTGCAATGCTGAACAACCGGTTGGCCAAGCACTATGGCCTCGAAGGGGTGAACAGCCCTTCGATTCAGCGTGTGAGCTTGCCGGCCGAGAGTCCACGAGGCGGTTTTCTCAGCCAGGGAAGCGTGCTCAAGGTTTCCGCCAACGGCACGAATACCTCGCCCGTGGTCCGTGGAGTTTGGGTGATGGAACGGATACTCGGTAAGACGCCACCTCCTCCGCCGCCCGGCATTCCGGGAGTGGAGCCCGATATTCGCGGAGCCGAAACCTTGCGGGATTTGCTCGACAAACACCGCGACTCCGAATCTTGCCGGAGCTGTCATCAGATGATCGATCCTCCCGGATTCGCGCTGGAAAGCTTCAATCCCATTGGTGGATGGCGCGATCAGTTCCGCAGCCTCAACTCCAAGGATCCACGCCCAGAAATCCTCATCAATGGACAGAACGTTCGTTACCGGATCGGGCTGGAGGTCGACGCCAGCGGCGAGCTTGCGGATGGGAGCCAATTTGCTGGATTCAATGAATTCCGCACGCTTCTGGCTCAGGATCAAGCACCCCTGGCCCGTGCTCTTGTCACCAAGTTCCTGATATTTGCGACCGGTCGTGAAATGGGTTTCTCGGATCGCCCGGAGATCAACCAAATAGTGAAGGAGGCGGCCAAGCAGGGCTACGGGGTCCGCGATCTCTTGCATCTAGCCATAACCAGTCAGATCTTTCTCAACAAGTAGCCACTTCCAATCCGCCAGTTTCTCTTATGAAAAGTCCCCACC
>JBCDHN010000648.1:0-2934 GCA_038749915.1 Verrucomicrobiota bacterium
CTGGGGAGCAATGGGCAATTCTCGGAGCAAACGGCTCTGGGAAAACTTCGCTTCTAAACACGCTTTCCGGCTTTCTCCAACCCACATTCGGCGAAATTCAGGTTCTCGGGCAGATTTTCGGGGAAACTGACTGGGCAGATCTCCGTAAAGTTATCGGCGTGATTAACCATACGGTGGCCGATTGGATCAATGGCAATGAAACGGCGCTCGAGATCGTCATCGGCGGCATCCACAGCCAGATCAATTACTGGGGAAAAATCACGCCCGAGGATGAAAAAACTGCTCTCAACGTGCTCAAACGCTATAAGTTTGCCTATGCCGCCAACCGTACGTGGGAGCAAATGAGCCAAGGCGAACGCCAACGAACGTTGATTTGCCGGGCGATCATGGCCAAATTTCAGATCCTGATCCTTGATGAGCCCTGCGCCGGACTTGATCCCATCGCCCGAATGCGATTTCTCGAATTTGTTGAGGGACTTGCTTCCAGGAAAAGAAATTCGCCGCACCTGATTCTCGTAACCCATCACGTCGAGGAAATCACCCCGAGCTTTTCCCACGTTCTCATCCTCAAGAAAGGGCGCATTCATGCTGCAGGGAAAAAGGCGGAGATTCTAACTTCGGACTTATTGAGCAAGGCTTTCGATGCTGATCTGACGATTCGAAAGAACGGCGACGACTATCGCCTTGATGTCTGAGGCTCGAATTGACGATCAACCATTGGGCAGCAAAAGGCTTCTCGCCACTTTGCCGGCCTCCAAATCCTCGTACGCCTGATTAATCTCAGTCAGCGGGTAAGTCTTGGTCAGCAATTGGTCCAGTTCCAGCTGACCGCTCAGGTGTAAATCAATCAATCTGAGCAGATCGATTCGCGGACGCATCGAACCGTAGATGGTGCCCTTCAGCGTTTTTTCCGCATAAACCAGAGCGTTAACGTTAATCTGGGCCCTTGCTTCTCGAGGCGCGATTCCGACGACAACGCAGGTTCCGCCTTTCTTGGTGGAATCATAGGCTTGCTCGATCGGCTCTGGAAGCCCAACGGCTTCAAAGGCGAAATCGACGCCCGAACCCGTCAAATCCATGATCGCCTCCACGGGATTATCAGACGTTGAATCAATGACCGTCGTTGCACCAAACTTCCTGGCAAACTTCAACTTCCCGGCGACTCGATCGACTGCGATGATCCGCCGAGCTCCAGCGATTCTTGCGCTTTGGACAATGTTTAGGCCAATTCCCCCGCAACCGATGACAGCTACGGTATCTCCGGGAGAAACCTGAGCGGTATTCACAACGGCGCCAAAGCCGGTAATCACTCCGCAGCTAATCAATGCTCCTTTTTCAAGGGGATAGTCGTGAGGTATTTTGACGACTGCGGCTTCAGGCATCGTCGCAAGCTGCGAGAAGGTAGACACCCCCGAGTAGTGCAGAATCGGTTCCCCGCTGGAGGAGCGGAAACGCGTTTTGCCATCCGGCATCAGACCCGAAAAGCGCATTTTGGTCCCGACATCGCAAAGGGCAGGCCTTCCTCCGAGGCAATATTCGCAGCGCCCGCATGACATTCTCCACATGGGCAGGACGTGATCCCCCTCAATGACTTCAGTCACCCCTTGCCCCACGGCTTCCACCACACCTGCGCCCTCGTGCCCGGGAATAATCGGCACAGGCATCGGTAAATCGCCCTTAATCACATGGAGATCGCTATGGCAAACTCCTGCGGCGCTCACTCGCACTTGCACTTCGCCCGGCCCTGGCGGCAACACTTCGACTTCTTCGACCGAAAGCGGGCTTCCGGCTTGGTGGAGGACAGCGGCAAGGGCTTTCATTCAAATCACCCTTACAAGGCAACAAGTCCTGTCAAACCGCTTGCCCTGCTAAAACCAAGACATACGGTTGCCCTCATGTTCACGGGAAAATTGGACAAAGTCGGAGTCATTGGCCTCGGCATCATTGGCACTCGAATCGCCGAAAACCTTCGGAAAGCCGACAAGCACGTTTATGTGTGGAGCCGGAGCCCAAAACCACAGCCCAATTTCATGGGAAGCCCGGGTGAGGTGGCTGAAAACTCGGAAGCGGTTCAGATTTTTGTCAGCAACGGAGATGCGCTTCTCGATACGGTTGAGGGAATGGAGCCTTTCCTGAGCAGGCGTCACTTGATTTTCAACCACGCAACTGCCGACGTCGAATCGGTTCGCAGAGCCGCGAACATCGTTCATGGGACGGGAGCGGCGTTTCTCGACTGCCCGTTTACCGGAAGTAAGTTGGCCGCGGAAAACAGTCAACTCACTTTCTATGTCGGAGGAAGTGATGCCATTCTCGAGAAAGCCCGCCCGCTCCTCGAACTCTCAGCAAGCACGATTCTTCATGTGGGAGACGTGGGCGAAGCTACGGTTTTGAAAATTGCCACCAACATGATTTCCGCAGCGACGGTTCAAGTTCTCAATGAGGCGCTTGCCGTAACCGAAGCCCAGGGCGTTACCGGCGAAAAGCTGATGCAAGCCCTCGAACTGAACGCTTGTTGTTCTGACTTGGTGAGGATGAAACTTCCGAGCATAGTTCAAGGTGACTTTGAGCCTCACTTCTCACTCAAAAATATGTTCAAAGACGCTCAGCTGGCCCTTGGACTGGCAAACGAATCGAAAATCGAGATCCCGGCCTTGTCGACCACCGCGAGCATCATGTTCAAGACGATTCAGAAAGGTCATGGGGAGGAAGATTATTCCGTTCTCGCCGTAAACTACGCCCCTGAAGACTAACGCATGGCGATCGCATCCCACGAGACCAATCCCTCGGAGCTGGTCTGGCTTTTCTCGAACCTGATCGAAAGCTCGGAGCGTGCAAAGACTGCTTGATACATCGCATTACCTGTCGAAGTGCCGCCGTCTCCCGGAGTGATCTCGATTCCCTCGAATTCGGCGACGTGAGCTTTCGATATCTCAA
>JBCDHN010000649.1:0-2930 GCA_038749915.1 Verrucomicrobiota bacterium
ACCTCGCTGGCGGTGAGGGAAGCTTTGCGTTGAATGGAGATATTGCCACGGGTGCGGATGTTTTCCCGTCGATGATTGGCGATCGTGAAATTCTCCAAACTGCAATACTCGCTGCAATGCGGGCAGATGGTTGAGGTAGCGTGTTTGCTGACATACAGCGTTTCCCGGCATCCAACGCAAAGAATCTGAAGATCGCTGGGATCGGGCTTCTTTGGAGTGAACGGAGCCGCGCTGGACTCTACGGTGGTGTATGCCTCGACTTCGACGAACCGCTGGCCGTTGATTTCGATCTCGTCACCCTCCTCGTGATGAACAGGTGGGGGAGAAGGAAGTGGGCGAGGGGGCGGCTTGGGAGGGGGGACGATGTCCTCCGCATCGTGCCATTCCACTCCGCCGGCGGTCTGATTAAAGTCATCGACGTCTTCCGGATCAAACCCAGGTTCGGGATCTACCTGTTCTTCAGAAGGTGAAGAATCGATCGCCTCGGTTTGACTGACAGGACGATCGACCGCCGGTTGAAAGGGCGATTTTTCCTGTCGGCCCCCAAAAATTCCAAAGCCGAAAGAGCGCTTTGGTGGGGGCGTGAGCTTAAAGTGCTCTCCGCAGTTTTTGCAGAACGTCGAGACGGCTATCGAGGGTTCAAGTTGGTCTGCCCCGCAATGGGGGCAGACGGCCTTGACTGAATTCTTGTTCGACGCTGTCTTTGACGTGTCCGTACCTTAAAAGGGAGGTGAGAGCGGAATGCTCCGGAGAGCCTATTGAGGAGGTGCCGGTGGCTTGGGTCCTCCTCCAGGAGGCGTTGCAGCCTTGGCTGCTGCTCCGACGGTGGATGCTCCCATAAATGCAGCTCCTTCTTCGATGGAAAGTGTTCCGGCGCGGATATCACCGACAAGCTCGGCGTTGGACTTGAGCTCGCAGCGGTCAGTTACCGTGATGTTTCCTTCTACTTTGCCAAAAACGGTTACCGACTTGGTCTTGATTTCACCCTTGACCTTGGCGTTTTCGCCAACCGTCAGATTGCCGTCGGAATTGACCTCGCCCTCGATCTTCCCGTCGATGATCAAATCGTGAGAAAATTTAAGATTTCCGACGATTTCTACATCATTCGACAAAATATTTTTACTGGAACTCATCAGGCTAGCAGTTGTAGACGGTTGTTGTACGGTTTGGGCTTGCGGAGCAGGTTCAGCATAGGCCGCAGGGGCCGGAGCTGGTTCAGGTGCTGGCGCTGGGGCCGGCGGCGGTTTTGAACCTGCAGGATCTTGGTTAATAATTTGCTTGAGCACGGCGCAACTAAATCAAGTTGTTATGGAGATGTCAATGTCCAACTCGGATTGACGTTTCATAGTTAGAGTGTTCTTCACAGCAGTCCCGATTCCCAAAGTTCAGTCAACGGTTGCTTGTCAGAACTGACGAGATCCTCACGGTAATTCATCAAAAGGGAAGTGAAATTTATGCCAATTTTTCTGCCAATTCCTCCGCTGGATAGGTCCAGATTTCACTCAGGGTTGGATGATAGTGCGGAACCCGGGCCAGATCGGTTGAAGTCCCGTTGAAGTGCATGGCGACCACGACTTCATGAATCAAGTCAACGGCTTCCGGACCGACGACTGATCCTCCAAGCAGCTTCCCGGTTTCTGGTTCTGCTATCAGCTTCACAAAACCATGTGTCTCGCCCATCACCATGGACTTTCCATGATCATCAAAGGGATAGGACTCCACATCATAAGGAGTCCCGGCAGTCTTCAGTTCCTTTTCGCTCAGGCCGACCGATGCCACCTGTGGCTCGGTGAACACGCCAAAAAGCTGGAGACGGTAATCCATTTTTTTTGCAATTCCTTCCGTTTTTTCCAGATGGAGTGCGGCGTTGAAGGCGGCGGTTTCTCCTTGCTCAATTGCCAAATGGACTACTTCGAGTGGCCCACACACATCACCGGCGGCAAAAATGTTAGGGGCTGAAGTTTCCTGTGTCGCTTCGACGCTGACACGGCCCCGATTCGTTGCGACGCCAGCTGCTTCAAGGCCCAGCGAAGCGGTGGCGGGGGATCGTCCCAAAGCCTGCAGAATCTGTTCTGCCTCAACGGATTTTGCTTCTCCATCCTGCTCAAAGTGGATCACTTTGCCGTCACTTTTCGTCTCCGCCTTGGTCAATTTCGTGCCAGTGTACACTTCCAATCCTCGTTCTCGAAAGGCTGACTCAACGACTTCTGCCAAATCGCCATCCATTGAGCTGAGAACATTTGGGCTGCGTTGAATCACCGTTACTTTGCTTCCCAAGGCTTCCAGATAATGGGCCATCTCCAGCGCAATCGGGCCTCCTCCCAGGACAATGATCGATTTGGGGATCTCTGCGAGGTCGAGCACATCATCGCTGATAAGATACCCGGTTTCGTCCAATCCAGGCAGATCCAACCTCGATACAACTGAGCCGGTAGCGATGACGGAAGTGGCCGCGTTGACTTCGCGGATTCCGCCATCCTTCAACTCCACCTCCAGTTGCGTAGGGCTCCGATACTTGGCTCGACCACGAATCAGTTCGAACTTGCCGCTTTGAAGCTGTTCCTGACGATAGCTGGCAAAGTCATCGATCAAGCGGCGTTTGCGGGCAATGATCTCCGGACCATGAACTTCCAGATTACCCGCGCGCAATCCGAATTCCTTGGCCCGGCGCAACGTTCGAAAGCGGTTTCCCGATTCGATCAAGGTCTTGCTCGGCATGCAACCTCGGAGAATACAGAGCCCACCGAGCTCATCCGCCCCGTCAATAACCGCCGTTTTCAGGCCCAGATCCACGGCGGTTCGTGCTGCTGCGTAACCTGCGCTACCGCCACCTATTACAACAAAGTCAAAGTCCATAGAATCTCAGAAGTGCTTGCAATCCCCTAACTTAAAACGGAAGGCTTGAAACCTCAATTTCCCTACAAAATGGC
>JBCDHN010000650.1:0-2922 GCA_038749915.1 Verrucomicrobiota bacterium
CCGTGATTCACGGAATTGGAGGAGCATTTGCCCTTGCCGGGATCAAAATCCTCGGTCCTCGACACGATCGCTTCAACACCGATGGCATCCCCAAAATTGTCACCGGACACAGCCTGCCCCAAGCCGCCGTTGGAACACTTCTGGTTTGGCTTGGCTGGTTTGGTTTGGGCCTCGGGCAAACTTTGGTAGCGGGCTATGAAATTCAGGCGGTTGGGCGAATCGCCGTGAATTTTGCCATCGCCGCAGCCGGTGGATCGGTCTTCGCCTCGCTTTCGGTTTGGCGTCAACGAGGACGAAGCGATCTGAACTTTGCCTTGAACGGCATCCTCGCGGGTCTGGTGTCCATTTCAGCGTCTGCAGACCAAGTGCACCCGCTCGCGGCTCTGCTCATAGGCGGTGTTGCAGGGTTATTTGCCGCCTGGGGAATCTCCTATCTAGAAAGCCGACAATTGGATGATGTGGTAGGTGCCGTCCCCGTGCATCTCTACGCGGGAGTTTGGGGAGCGCTGGCGGTCTCGCTGATAGGCCCCTTCAGTGTGGAGTTTTTCCTGATTCAGTTGTTGGGCGTAACAACGATTTGCGGACTGGCTTTTCTCATCGGAATTCTCCTTTTCAAAGCGGTCGAGATTGGACTCGGCCTCCGAGCCAGTGATGAGGACCAAGCCGCGGGTCTAGATTTCAGCGAGCATGCCACCACGGCCTATCCGGAGTTCGATCTCCAAGAGTCCTGATACCCCAAACTGGAATGAGATTTGGCTGGCGAACTTGGAACCACGCTGCTAACATTCCCATAACGAATGTCGTTGTACCCACCACGTAGCCGAATCGTTTAATGCCCTCGCAACGAAACCCCTGGACAGGCTCAATGTATGCAATCGCTGCAGTGGCCTTGATCGCGGCAACTTATTTTGTCCCAAGGCATCTGGAGATCACCCCGCGGGTGATCGGTTCGCTGAGATCAGATCCGAAGCAGGAGTTACTAACCAGCTCGCTTCCTCCTGCTCCCGATGGCCTTGTTCCTGTAGCTGGCGGTGAACTCTTCGAGAATTCTGCCCTCCAGTCCAAGCTAGACCTTGAGAAGCCAATCTCGGCATCAGAAGTTGGCCTGGAGGTGCCACCGATCGAAAAAGTGGCTGCAGCTAGGGAAGAAGTTGAAGGGGCCAAGCCTGCGAAAGCCACGATTCGAGCCAAGCCAATCGTAACGGACACTTCGGTTGTTGCTGACAACTGATACCATCTGTCCCCCTACGAAAAAACGCGGCATCCGTAGAAGGATACCGCGTTTTTCCTAGTAAAATCTGGAACCTTGCGTTCCGCTCAATCGTCGTCGGAGTCGCCCGCTGCGACCGGAGAATCGACCCACTCGATAAATGCCATCTGCGCGGAGTCACTCTCGCGAGCTCCGAGCTTCACCACGCGAGTGTAGCCGCCCTGACGATCGGCGGCTGCTGGGGCGATGTCCTCAAAGAGCTTCTTCACAGCCTTATCCTGCCGAAGAAACGCCAAGGCTTGGCGGCGCGCATGAAGCGCCTTCGGAGTCACCTTTGAAAAACCATTCTTCGACTTCTCTTTGGAAAGCTCATTCCGTTTGCCAAGAGTGACAAGCTTGTCAGCTACCGGTTTGAGGGCTTTCGCCTTCGCCAGAGTCGTGCGAATGCGGCCATGCTCGATCAAACTGCAAGCCAGATTGGCGAGCAGGGATCGGCGATGGGCAGAATCGCGTTGAAGTTTAACAGTCTTGCGCCGGTGTCTCATGACGGTAAATAATCGATGTCGGAATTAAGCGGGGCGACAATCGAGCCTAATCTTCGTAATTTGCAAGGTTTCCTTCAATCAAATCTGTCAAGCCACCAGCGCGGGGTTTTGGCTCACCCAAAAGTGGGCTTGGATAGGGAGATTCAAGCAACGCAGGGTCAAATTGCATTCCGAGAGAGAGCCCGAGTTCCGCAAGCTTCTCTTTGATCTCATTCAGCGATTTCTTGCCGAAGTTGCGATACTTGAGCATCTCGGCCTCGCTCTTCATCGCCAGCTGTCCAACCGTGGTGATATTGGCGTTGTTCAGGCAGTTTGCGGCCCGAACTGAGAGTTCGATTTCGTTGACGCTCATGTTGAGGAGCTTCTTCAGTTCCGCGTTTTCTTCGGTATCGATGTCCTTCTCTTCGATGAAGCTTACCAAGTCATCGTCGTAGTGGACAAAAACGTCGAGGTGATGGCGTAGAATTGCGGATGCTTGCAGCAGTGCGTCGGAAGGCTCAACCCGACCGTCGGTCCACATTTCCAAAACGAGCTTGTCGTAGTCGGTGCGCTGACCAACCCGGGTGGCTTCAACCGCATATCGAACCCGCTGAACCGGAGAAAAAATCGAATCGATCGCGATCACGCCAATCGGCATTTCAGGATACTTGTTGTCTTCGCTGGTATTAAACCCACGACCAACGCGAACCTCTATATCTGCCTCGAACTTGGTCTTGCGGTCGAGCGTGCAGATCACCTGATCCTTGTTGATGATCTCATACTGCACTTCCTGAATGTCAGCGGCAGTGACTTCGCCCTGCTTATCGACGGAAATCGTCATCGTCGCAGGATCCTTGTTTTCGAAGTGCTTGAACCGAATTTTCTTCAAGTTCAGGATGATTTCGGTGACGTCTTCAACGACTCCGGGGAGCGAAGTGAATTCGTGAGGAGCGCCCGCGATGCGAACAGAGGTGATGGAGGCTCCTTCAAGGGAGGAAAGAAGAACCCGGCGGAGCGAATTTCCTATTGTGTGACCGTATCCGCCTTCGAAAGGTTCAGCGGTAAAGCGAGCGTAGGTTTCGGTCGCGGTATCATCGTCTTTGACGAGGTGCTTCGGCATCTCGAAGCGAGCAAGTGTAGTAGGCATTGTTTTTCTGATGAAAGCCGGGTTACTTTTGGGCGAGTCGC
>JBCDHN010000651.1:0-2917 GCA_038749915.1 Verrucomicrobiota bacterium
ATTTTCTGATTTTAGATGAAGATGGAGATGTCACGGTCGCGGCATCTCGAGATGGGGAAGAGACAAAGCGTTGTCCGCGGGGAGGAAGAGTACTGAAGGTTCGTGCGTCACATGGAGTTTCTGCCGTACTCTTCGAGAATGGAAAATGGTATGCTTGGGGAGATGACAGTTCAAACGTGGTTACAACGATCAATCAACTACCGACCGGCGTCATAGACCTGGCATTCAGTAGCAAATCCGAACTAGATGCATTCGTGGTTTGGATTGACTTAGAAGAATAGAGTTTCTCTGCCAAATATTACAGACATGAAGCCGACTCGATCCTCAATGAGCTTCTAGGAGGCACTTATCAGTCAGCCCTGAAGGCAAGTCCCTCGACCGGTTTTCCCTGATTCGTGAGCGCACAGGTGAAACGCCAGCCCTTCTTGTGGTCGATCACTTTGAGGATGAGCTGGTTTTCACCCTCGCGCAATTGGACCTGATTGCCGTTGAACAAGGTTCCATTGAGCAGAGCGCAGACAAGATCATCGGCTTTCAAGGTGACGGTCACAGTCTGTTCCCGCGGTGATATCACCGTCGTCCTGACAAACGCACTGCAATCATCATGCTCGCCAATCGTCGCCTGAATATCGATGCGGTCCGGTTCGAATCCCTTTTCGATTAAGGTCCACTTGGCGTCTTCGGCAAAGGCCGGGGCGAAGGACTCGATTGTGTTGCTCGATTTGTCGTCGAAGGGGCCGGTGATTTGCCAGGTTTTGATGAGGCCTTCGATCGACTTGGCGGAAGACTTTCGGTTTGTGGTGGCAAGTTTCATTGGCTCTCTGCCCATCCAGCGAAGAAAACATTCGAAGAGCCGCTTATCGCTGAGCCTGGATGTTGCCAACTCTTCCAAGGCAGCATTCGCGGCTTCGGGATTCCCAAGTTTGTCCATGGCCCAAGCTGCCATCATTCGGACTTCTTCGGCTCCATCCTGAAGGGCCGCCTCGATCGTTTCGAGAGCGGGCTTGGCATGATCCTCTAGCAGAAAGAGACCAGAGATGCCCCAGTAACGGATTCCGGCATCCGGATCCGACATGGCTTCGACCAATGCATCGAGGTTCTCAGGATCTCGGGAAAGGGCGAGGTCTGAGATGTCGAGGTAACGTTCCAAGGGATAGAGCTTCGGATCGCGCACCATCTCATAAATCGTAACATCATGCTCCTTGGCTCGACGCACCCGCATCGTCTCGGGAAGAAGGCCGGAATCGTAGAGCTCGAGCTGCCGTTTGCGCAGCGCAGCGCGCAATTCAGCGATCTTTTCCTGATGCTCCGCCTTGTCGATCAAGTTGTCGACGTTGTCGAAATCCGCCACCGTATCATAGAACTCCTCGGACACCCGCGGCTTGAAGAATCGTCCGGTGATCGCGTCCGTTTTCCCTTCCTGATGATGCTTGTACCAGGCTTGGGTCGCCTCCATTCGATACATATATTGGAGCTGTTGTCCGTTCGGAGCCCATGGCATGTAGTTTTTGAGATAAGCAAAGCGCTCATCACGCATTCCCCGAACCATGTCGAAGGCTTCGTCGGCCCGCTCACGAAAGCTCAGATGATAACTCGGCGCAGGTTCGGTGTCGGGCCCAAGAAAAATTCGTCCCTGATACCCTTCCGGCACTTCCGCCCCAGCCAGACTCAGCCAGGTTTTCGGCATATCGACGAAACTCACGATCCGATCGACCGTCATCCCCGGCTTCTCTGCCGGCCACCAAGCTTTCCACTTCTCCGGTATCCGTACGATGAGCGGACAATGTGTTCCGCTCGAATACAGGAAGCGTTTGCTTCGCGCGATCACTCCGCCGTGATCGGAGCAATAGACAATGATCGTATCCTCATAAAGTCCGTCCTTCTTCAGTTCCGCGATTGCCTCCCCAACCTTCAGGTCCATGTTCTCGACCGCATCGGCATAACGCGCATAGGTCATCCGCACCTCGGGAAGATCAGGATGATAGGAATGCAGCACCATCGCCGCGGGATCATGAGTTGGAGGCGTACCTTTGGGAAACGCCCGACTCTCGTGGCTGTCGCCAAAATTCTTGATCGTGAAAAACTTCTGACCGGGTTCACGCTTCTGCCACGGGCCTCCACCAGCCCACGTATCCTTGTCATCGCGACTACCAATATTGTAATCCGTCTTCCCACCATTCCCAACAAAGTAACCCGCCTTCTTCAGCTGATCCGGATAATAAGGAATCAGGTCGTGAGGAATCGCATAACGACTCCGCATCGGCTGGGTGCCAATCGAAATCGCGTAGTGCCCGGTAATCCAGGTCGACCGCGTCGGCGCACAAACGGCCGCGTTATCGAAACAATGCGTATAGCGAAATCCCTCTGCGGCCAGTTGGTCAATATTCGGCGTCTTCGTATTCTTCGAGCCATAACAACCCACCCACGAGATGCTGTTATCCTCGCTCGTAATCCAGAGGATGTTGGGACGTTCGTCGGCTTGGACCGAAAGAACCGTGCTGAGAAAAAGGACGAAAAGGGCTTTGGGAATTCGTTTCATGATTGGGGCTTGGAAGGCGATCACTCACGCAGCTTGCCTTCGGAAATACAAGTCTTTGGCTTGGGAAATCCTTGATGGCGGTCCGTAGGCAAGGGTCTCCCCACCCGCCGCGGAGCATCACGCATAAAAACACTGCGGCGGATACGTAGATCCCTTGCTCCACCTCGTGCATTAACCCTCGCAAAATTGGGCCCCTCATGTAGCTTCGATTGGCAATCGAAGCCCTCAAAGTCCCAGAAATTCGATTACCAATCGAATCTACGAATCAACTCACGACGGCCAGATTACTATTGCGCAGTCATAAACGACGAAGCCCCTTCACAAGCCGCGCACTTCTTCCATCCTTCATACAGGACCGCGAACGAGTCCCCATTGCTG
>JBCDHN010000652.1:0-2914 GCA_038749915.1 Verrucomicrobiota bacterium
GAACGGTTCCACCTCAACCTCAGAGACCGGGCGGCGAAAAGCCCGCTGAAGAAACTCGGAGAATGCTTTGTGATCATCCACTTTTTCCGAGGTTGAGATTGGAGTCGGTTTCGAAGCGGTATTGGAAAGGGGTGTCCGTTGCTCCACCGCAACGACTTTGCCGGTGATGATGCCGAGGTCATCCAGAAGGACGTAGTCGCCACGAAACTGCGAGCCATCGACTTCAAGGCCGACGATCTTGTCGCCGGGTGGGGCATACCATGAAAAGAACGTGTTGTCGTTTCCGGCACCGGTGCCGATCTCTTCAGTCATTGAAATCGAGTCCGAGCTTGCGAATCGAGCCGTCAGTGTGACGGGGCCGGCAGCTCCTTTGGAACGGCTGAGCACAACGACACCGAGATTAAGAATGCCTTCGTCTTCCGGCACACCGTCAAGTTTAAAGTCGAGCCGAAACTCTTTGAGACCTTTGCTTCCGTTGGCGATATTGGCGGGTGGAGAAGTTTCGTGGGCCGTGCTGAAATCGACCAACCAAAGGTTATCGGTCGGGTTGATGAGGAGCGCTTTCTCCTGGTCGCGACCAAAGACGGCTCGAATCACTCCCCCTTTTCCCGGAACTTGGGAACCGATTTTCTCCACGTGTTGGAAGGTGCCCCCAAGGCCGGTGTCGAACGCTTCCGCAATCTGGTCGCGGAAGAGCCATGTCTGATCGGAGTTCCCCGAGGCGTTGGTCTCGATGTTGTCAACCGGAGCAAAATCTCGATTCAGAGTGGCGAGATGTAAATCGTTTCCCTGATTCGACCTCAAGACTTGGGGCGCACTCGGTACAGGCTGGATCCCGGTGAGAGAGGCTAGTCTGCGTGCTCGGCGTCCGAAGTCCTCATGCTTAACAATCTCGGAGGCGACGGCCAGATAACGCTTGATCAGCAATGGGGTGATGTTGAGCCCATCACCCTGATTGAAGAAACCGTGCGCCGCCCGGTTGTCACCTGGAAGGCTTGCAAGTTGGAGCAGGGCGGGAATTTTTGAGCCATACTCCGGAATATGAATTCGTAATTCGTTAGGCAGCCGCTCTACGGACGGGTCGTAGTAGTCTCTCCTGGCCATGAGCCGTTCGGAGAAGAGAAAAACGTCGGTGTCGAACCCCGTGAGATCGCGGACGGTGTTGTTGAACTCCAGACGGGTGAGGCGTCGCATCTGCGGAGGGCCGGGGTTGTGCATTCCACCCCCCAGAGTGGGCTGAAGGAACAGGTTTCGATTGAGCCAATCAATGACGGTTTGGCGAGCTTCTAGGGTAGGTTGATCCCGACTATGCGGCGGCATCTCGCGATAGTGGAGGGCATTGCGCAGGTGAAGCATTGCGTCCAGATCGCCTTTCGCATCTTCGGTTGTGTAGTACGACACAAGGTCGAAGTTACCCTTTGGCTTGCCGGTGTCTCCATCATGGCAACCATAACAGTGCTCCTCGAGGAAGGGGACGATCTCGTGGCTGAATGGGTCCGCTTTAGTCGCCGCAACGCAGAGGGCAAAAAGTACGAACCCGAGTCCGAGGGTCGCCTTTTTCAGAACCAAAGTTGAGGGGCAAGGTTCAGGCAAGCACATCGTTCAAAACTCCGCTGCTATCGGCGAAACGCTCGCGTTGGATCTCCATCCCATGAAGCAGGGCCAACCAGAGATCGGCAAGCGGACGGTGACCTTCATACTTCCAATGGTGGCCAGATTTGAGCTGCCCGCTGAGCTCTCCGGCAATGACGACGGGTACATTGTTATAATCATGCACCCGACCATCGCCCATGCCCGACCCGAGGCAGACGGCACAGTGATCGAGAAGAGTCCCCTCGCCATCCGGGATGTGTTTCATCTTCTCAACAACATAAGCAAATTGCGCAACGTGGAAACGATCGATCCGTTGGAGCTTGTCCTTGGCTTCATCCCCTTTGGTATGGGTTAGAGCGTGGTGGTTCTGGGGATCATCAAAGACGCCGTTGTAGGCACGGGGTGTGTCCCAACGCTCCGGATCGACAAGTAGCGTGCTAACGCGGGTGATGTCTTGCTGAAATGCGAGGACCATGAGATCACCCATTAACCGCAGATAGTCATCCCGTCGGGTGGGGATGCCGTCAGGCTGGGCCATCGCAGGAGCATCGCGTTTTTCAGCGGCTTTCGTCGCCCGTTCGATCTGGCTCTCCACCGATCGAATTGAATCGAGGTATTCCTCCAAGGTTGAGCGGTCTGCATGGCCGATTTTCTGCTGCAGGCGTTTGGCGTCCGCAAGGACGAGATCCAACACACTCTGATCCTTGGGATTGGGCTTGCCGAACAGTTGATGCCAGACTTCCCGCGGATCCTTTTCCGGCGTAGCCGCATAGCCGGGGCCGAACCATGAGACCGTTTCGAAATACTTTGTTTCGCGACTGTTGGAATGATTGTTAGTGCTCAATTCGAGCGAGGGAATCGGCGTTTCATGGCCGATAGCACCCGCGATGATTTGGTCCAGGGTTGTGTTGGTGGGGAAGCCACCGTCAAGTGCTTCGCTCGGCGGTGAACTGGTTAGCCAGGAACAAGCGGCCTGGGCATGAACTCCGGTTCCTCCGCGAAATTCACGATCGAGGCCCGTGAACAAGCTGATACGATCGCGGAGACCCGCAAGTGGCTCGAGTGACGCGGGCAGCTCGAAATCGCTTCCAACTTGCCTTGGGTGCCAGGCGTCCCCAACCACGCCGTTGGGAATGTAGAAAAAGGCGATTCGCTTGGGTGATCGAGAAGCCGCTGCGGTGACGCGCCCCGGCGTCATCGCTTCAAGAAACGGTAAGCCGATCGACACGCCGACGCCTTGAAGCAGGGTTCGGCGGGAAAGGGTTCGATTTCGAAGGACGTTCATTCGTTGGAGAAGAATAGCAGAAGAGTGAAGGATCCC
>JBCDHN010000653.1:0-2913 GCA_038749915.1 Verrucomicrobiota bacterium
GCATCGAGCAAGTCATGGCGATCCAGTCCCTCGCTATTGCGAAACGCCATCGCGTCATGTCCGCTCGGGAAGCCGTCAATCTGTCGAAATCTGGGGAACCTCCAACTCGTTGCAACTCGTTTCAGGCCCCGACGAAATTTGGCCCAACCTGCAATCAAATGCATCGCCATCTCGGTTGCGTTGGAGCGGAAACGCGGATCGATCTGTCCGAAAGTCGGTTTCCCAGGTTCGGCGTAAACCACTTGGGATGCCGCATCGCCGCGTTGGCCGTGAAAGACCCGGACCCCAGTTGCCGGCTCGTGCTCGTAGACACAACCTTCCCAACGTATTGGGCCAAATCCGGCGCAACGATCCGGATGGGCTGAGATCAGCAGACCTTCTGCATCGCCATAACCAATTTGCTGGCGAACGTAGGCCGGAAAGCTGAATCGACGCTGATGCCAGACAAACGCGGGCGGACAAAATCCGATACGAAAGCCCGCGTTGCGCAGCCGCCAACAAAAATCGACATCATCTCCCGCCTTACGGAATTTTTCGTCAAACCCACCAATCGCCTCCCAGGCCGACTTCCGCACGGCAAGGTTACAACCAGCGACGTGCTCGGCTTCCTCATCATCCAACATCACGTGACAAGGTCCGCCGGGCGCCGCGATGATGCAGGCCTGCTCCCAGTTGGTCGGTGCGGGGGCAATGTTAGGGCCTCCTGCTGCGGCAAACTCGGAGTCCTCAAAAAATTTCGCGAGCCAGAACAGCCACTCGCGGTCCACCTCACAATCGTCGTCCGTAAACGCGATGATTTCGCCCGTTGCCTTCGCTGCTCCCAGATTTCGTGCAGCGCTCAGACCGCTGTGATTGAGGGAAAGGTGCCGCATCTCGGGAAAGTCGGCTACGACGCGCTCCACTTCCTCATCATTTCCGTCGTTCACGATCACCACTTCCAGTTCCGGGTAGTCCAACTTCTGCAATGCTTCGAGACAGCCTCGCAGCAATCGATGACGTCGATGGGTGCAGACCACCACCGAAATCTGCGGCGCTTTTTCCAGCCGAGGACGAAAAGCGGACTCTGAGGTTGGCAACGCTTCTTTGATCGCTTTGGGTTCGCCCGCGATCTCCACTCCGGCGACCCCGGCCCTCGCACACTCCTCCAGAAACCAGCGTTGCTCGATCTCGTCCCGGGGTGACGCATTGACCACCAGAGGTAAATCGCCCGCCTGAACCTGTAAACGTTTCAAGGAAGTGCGGAGCTCGTCGCGATCACTCAATTCCACGCAAAAACTCACCAAATCCTGACCCGGTGGTCGGAGATAATCCGTGGGCGCAAAGTTGCGATAGCCAAACTGGCATTGCGCCGCCGCTTTCTCGCCCAACTCAATCAACTCTCCCAGCGCTTTCTGCATTCGGCGTGGTCCCATCCAGCGCACCAGCGTTGACGGGATTCGGTCGGCGATCAACATCCCCATCAAGATCGGATCATCACCGAACTCTTTCGTTAGCGTCAAAATCTGCTCCTTCGCCTTCCTCCCTTCGCTCGATTTCGCCTGCAGGAAATCCACATCGTGATTCCAATCCAACGAGATCAGCAGCCGAAAATCGTTGTTCCGCGCCATCTCCAGCAATTCGGCCGAGGGGCGCCCCAAGACTCGCAGCGTGTTGTAGCCGAGGTCCTGCAAGTCCCGGCCAAAGCTTTCCAGGTTGGCTATCTCTGGCAGCGTCTTCGTGCAATCCGCAATCCTCGCGAACCAGCGGGAACCGTTCGAGCTGAAAAACTTGCCATCGTTCTCGATTCGGCTCAGGGAGGTGGCAATGGGAGGGATGGGTTCGGACAAAATCGGCGATTGATTGTGATTGGTTACCGTCGAACCTGCAGAGTTTCAAATCACGATGAAGAAATCGCTCCAACTCCTGTTCCTTTTTCTCTCTGCTTCACTCCTCAGCAGCTGCATCAAGGATCGCGACAATATCCTCTACGTCAGCGTTCCCCAGCAGCGGCTCGAACTTCGCAATCAAGGGCTTCCCATAGCCAGTTACGGGGTCTCCACCTCGAAATACGGGCTTGGCGACACTCCGCGCAGCTATAAAACACCGATTGGAACCATGGAGGTCGCCAAAAAGATCGGCACAGGCAAGCCTTCCGGGACGGTCTTCAAAAGCCGCAAACCCACCGGTGAAATTCTCCCGCCTGATGCCCCGGGTCGTGATCCCATCGTAACTCGCATCCTCTGGCTCCGCGGTCTCGAACCCCACAACCGAAACGCCTTCGGACGCTACATCTACATCCACGGAACGCCGGAAGAACGCAATATCGGCAGCCCCGTCAGCTACGGCTGCATCCGCATGAAGTCGCATGACATCATCGATCTCTACGACCGCATCGGCACCGGGGCCCGGGTTATCGTGATCAACGGACCCGTTCCGCCAGTCGAAGTCGGGCCTTAAATGGGATGTCGGCATCTTGCCGGTTCCTAACCGGCTGGAAGCTCGGCTCACCTCTTCTGTGAGGTGCTTTGGCCAAGTCCTCGGCGTAGATTCGACTGGCAGTCGAATCCGATCAAAAACAAACACCCAATTCGACTACCAGTCGAATCTACTGAAGCCTTGAAGTTTGGATATGCTGGGCGATACAAACGCGAAAGCGGTGCGTATGTGTGGAGAACCGTTCAACTGTATGGATAGTTGCGAAGAGTCGCTGAGGATGAACCAGAAATACCAGAATCGGATTCCTCCAAAAGTGCGTAAATTGCTTCTCGGATGTTTGACTTGTCCTGGACCTACGGCCAATAACCACGTGCGTACAATTATCCTGGCAGCTGCACTTCTATTCTCCCTCGGACTACTCTCAGGCAGTGACGACAAACCTGACTACGAGCTGGCACAGAAATACATCGACATGCGTCAGCAAGTTCTCGAATTGGA
>JBCDHN010000654.1:0-2909 GCA_038749915.1 Verrucomicrobiota bacterium
AACCGATGGCCCCGAAGGCATCGACTGCAATGCCGGATTTGTCCATGCCTGCGGCCAACCCAACAGCATTGGGGAACTTCAACCCCATCACGGTTCGAGGGGTTGCCTTTTCGGGATCTCCACCCGCGACCCGTGACAGCATACCCAATTGCTGAAGCGCGTTCATCCCATTGATGGTCCAATGATGAGCTCTTTCCGGATCGAGTTGAAAGAGAACGGCTTTTGCGAGGGAATAGGGAAACATCTATGGCGACCTAACCAGTTACCAAAAACCGCGCAACTGCGAATTCCACTTGCAAATCATCTGTCCCCTCCGTCTTTCGCCTCATGGATGTTCCTAACAACATTCCCATTGCCCGACTTGGAGAACCTTTCTACATCGGTTCGGTGCAGCGGCTCTATGCCATTCCCGGGGCGGACTCCCACATGGTTACGGAAACAACGAGCGCGGGAAGTGTGTTTGACGTTGGCTCAATTTTTGAAGTTCCCGGCAGCGATGTGGCGCGTGCGGTCTTCCGCCACGCCCTCTACAGCAAAATGGGCGACCCAGCCTTTTGGTCGGAGGTTTCCGAGCCCATCAAGACTAAAAAAACTCTCAGTCCGTCGCTTCGCGCTGAATTAACGAATGGACTGCTGGCTCACCTTTGCGATCAGGGTGCACGAACCCATCATGGAGGAATGATCGATGCGGAGTCCGGTGACGTCGTAACGAGCGGTATGCCAACTCATCCCAGTCGCTTCAATGTGGTCGAACGGTTTGAGATTCGAAAGCCTTCCAAAGCGGACGTTCTGGGTTCCTGGTTGTTTGACTATTCCGACTTTCCGGGCCGGGACGGATTTGTGGTGCCGTTGGAATACATCGTGCGCTTTGGGATCACGGGAGCCTCTTCGGTTTTCAAAAAGTATCAATCGCTCGGCGCTACGGAACAGAAAGTCTTCGAAGCTGAATTGGGTGTATCCAAACCACTTGAGGCGTGGCAGCTCCTCGATCGACCAATCAGCGACTGCACCACAAAATTTGAGCCAGAGGATCGTAGCGTGTCAAAGCAGGAAGCGCTCTCCTTGTGTGGCTTGAGTGGCCAACAGTTTGCAAAAAGTATGGAACTGGCCGTGCTGGGTGCATCCGCAGTCAGGTATCTTCTCGCGGAGATGGGTCTCCTTCTCTGGGATATCAAGTGGGAATTTGCCAAGTCCGGTGATGACCTTGTCTTTGTCGATACCATCGATACCGACTCGCTTCGCGCAACTCGTTCGTTTGAGGAGGACGACCAGACATTGGTCGTTCACTTCAACAAGCAGGCGATCCGGGACTACTATCGGATTATCCACGGTGACTGGCTTGAGGCAGTGAATCTCGCCAAAAAGCTGGCTCCCGCGAAAGGCGTTCCATTCACCGAAATACTGAGCGGAGGGCAGGCAAGCGGCGAGTATCCGCCGACCCCCAGCATTTCTGAAGAATTCCTGACGATTCAGACCCGTAAAATGACCGCGATTGAGTCGTTCATGACCGGAACTCTTTCCGCAGCGGAAACTGCAACGGAGCTCGAAAAGTCAGGTCGGCAAGAGATTGCGTTCTACAGCGAAGCTGGCAAACTTGACGCGTTTGTGGAACTCAATCGCATTTAACCCAACACGCCCTCCTCCCGGAGGTAGTCGAAGTATTTTTTGGTTGGAACAATCAACTGCTGCCCAACCTGAATTGTTGCCTGGGCGGCGAGAGAGTTGAGTTTGCGCAGCTCCTGAACCGTTGTGAAGAAAGTCTCGGCAATCGTCGACAAGGTGTCGCCCGTCGCTACATCGTAGTAGTGAAAGGTTTCTTCCTCTCCCGGCATCGTGGCATCAAGAAGCGGCTCTCTCGGGTTCTCTTCATGCCGGGTTTGAATTTCGGTTTCGTGGACTTCCCCGGTCAGATAAATCAACTCTCCAACCTTGATTTGATCCGGATTGCTCAGGCCGTTCAGCTGCATCAAATAGCCGATCGGCTTTTGGTGGAGTTTGGCGATTTTGGAAAGCGTGTCTCCCGGGCTGACTCTGTGGAAGGCTTCATTTCCGGTCATCTGTTCATGGGAAACGGGAATGGGCTCGTTTCTCGGCTGACTCTCCGGAAACTGTTGGCCACCATCCGGAATCACCAATGCATCGTCGATATAAATCGTGTCATAAATGCTGATGCCATTGGTCCGGGCCAAGTCAGCGACGGAAACATGATGCATTCTTGCGATACTGCTGAGCGTTTCCCCTTTCGCGATGATGTGTGCGTTTTGCTGGGGACGTGGCTCGGCGACTTTTTCTGCGGGTTCATCCACCTCTTCCGGCGCTTGAGTTTCCTCCTGATCTGTCGGGATACCGTGAAAAAGGCGTTCAAGATAGCCCGTCCGGCTTTCCAGCGAACTCAGCCGCTGATCGTGCTGAGCAAGCCGTTCGCTCAAAATTCTCTCGATCAGAGCGCTGGTCTGCGCTGGGATCCGCGGATCACGTTCTTGGGCCTCCGCTGCACAAGTGGCCATGGCCACAACTAAGGCAAAGTTGAGGATGTGTTTCATGTTAAAGGAAAATTAATGCTTACAAATATTATGATCAACCAGAATTTACGGATATTACTCGAACTGTTCTCTCTAAGGTCCTTATCCTCTGCGCTTCGCTCCATTTCTGATCCGTTTTATGATAGGATCAGGGATTGACAGGACTCCTTTATCTCATCATCATCGCCCCTCCTGATTCATGAAAAAGCAACTCGCACTCCTCACCCTGCCAATCCTGGCCCTGTTTGCGCTCTCAAGCTGTCAGACAACTTCGACTTCCGGAACTCCCAACGATGTCGGACTGAGTTCATCACAATTGGCGGCTGACGCCAAGGAGTTTAAGGATAACGACGGTTATGTAGTCGGAATTCCAGTCTTGATCGTCGC
>JBCDHN010000655.1:0-2904 GCA_038749915.1 Verrucomicrobiota bacterium
CGGCCACATCGCCTTGAGGATAGACCCGCTGATAGGTGGGGTGAAGAATCAGGCCGTGGGCATCCAAGTCCCGCACGGTCGCAATTTCCGGCTCTGTCAGGGGACGGTTCGCGAAGATCAGCGGTAGCCAGCGGCGGTTCTCGTAGTGCGCCAAAATGTCTTCGTCATCCAGAGTCCACGTTTTGCCGAGAGCGTCGTTCGCCTTATTCAGCAGGTTTCGGGCATAGGAAATTTTCTCAGCATCAGCTTTGCCCTCCATATAGGGAAAATTGAATCCGAGATAATAAACGACGCGGTTTTGAGCAAGAGGAGCCCCCCACCGATCAACAATCTGACCGCGAGGTCCCGGAATTGAAAGCGTCAGAATCCGCGCCCCCTTGACGGTTTGCAATCCTGCCTGGAATCCGGGACCGGTCTTCTTCGGAGGAGCCGGAACCGGAGGCTGAACCAACGCTGGATCGGGAGTCACCGGGGCGGGAGGAAGCTCTGTGGCTGGCATTTCAGGAGAAACCGCGCCCTCGCTACCTTCCTCCGGAGTCACAATCGTCGCCGTTTGCACATTGCCAGGCAGCAAACTCGGCATTTCAAAACTCGGATCAGAGGTTGGGGTCGAGTTTTGCGGCATCAACGGAACCGCTCGGACCGTCTCTCCGTCCTGCGGAGCCAAAGTCGTGGAAGATCCCTGGTCAGGTTGGAGAATCCGTGGGCGAATTGTCGGAGGATCTGTTGCCGGAGCCTCTTCCGGGGTATTTCGGCGGAAAATCGGAGCCGACTCATCATCCTGCGACCAGGAAATAGACGATGTTCCAAGGACGATCCCGGCCACCAGCAGGTGAAGGAGTCGAGGAGCGAAATGGAGCAGGGTGCGGAGTCCCGGCCCGCCCTCACGTCGCCGGCTTCTGAAGGAATGAGGAAGCATAATGGTTGGTTCGTCGAAAGTGACCGTCTGAGTCTTCAGTCTATCATTGATCCAAGCACGAAAAAGGGCAATTTTACCCTCAAATCGCCCCCGATTCGCGGGGAATTCGATCGTTTTGATGGCTTGATCGGGATTTAACCCGAGAGGTTTACGGCAGCAGAAACACGGATCTTTCGTCGTTTCCCCAAAAAACAAACGTGCAATTCTGCACGCTACGTGGCAAAATGAACAGCCCTGCTGTTGTCCATCGTCATCTCCACTCGTTAACCATGTTCAAGTCCAAATCCCCCGTTTGGCTTCTCATCTTCGCGCTTCTGTCCTTCGCTCTGCCCAATTGGTTGACGGCGAATCCCAAAGTGAGAACTTGGACCAATAACAAGGGCACCAAAATCTCTGCGCAGATGGTCGCGATCGAGGGAGGTGTGGTCCAACTCCTTTCAAAAAGCAACGGGCGGACAGTCCCCGTTCCCATCAAGAGCCTGAGCGAGGAAGATCAGGCCTACATCGCTGAATGGCGCGAGTTGGGCTTTGGCACCAAGGTCGCCCGTTGGCCACGCGAGCTGCGACCGATGCTGAATTTCACGCCGCGACTGGTCAATTCCAGAAATGGCTGGGTTTACGCCACGCCCAACTACCAATTCCACTGCGACGTCGAACTCCAGGCGAGCCTGATCAAAGAGTATTCGGAAGCTTTCGAAGCAACCTACTTTGCCATCCAAAATCTTCCGCTCGACCTCAATCCGGCTCCCCCGGACGGGAAGTTTGTGGTTCGATTGTTCGAAGATCGTGACGACTATTTGAGGGCTGGAGGTCCTCAGGGTTCAGGCGGCGTTTACATGATTCAGAGCAAAGAGATCATGGTCCCCATGCAATCTCTTGGTGTCCGATCTGTGGGGAACCGCGTGGCGATCGATCGACGAAACTACGATTCAGGAACCCTGGTCCATGAGATTACTCATCAGGTCATGCACAACTGGCTTGACGTTTTGCCGATCTGGTTTGTCGAAGGGATCGCCGAATACATGGCCGCAGTTCCCTACGCCGACGCCCGTTTCAATTTTCGGGAGATTCATGAGGGTGTTATCGACCATTTGGAAAATGAGTATCGGATCGAAAAAACGCGCGGAGGCCAGTATTTCGTTGATGTCGTCTCTCCCGAGACGCTCATGAGCTTGAGTCATCAGCAGTGGTCCGCAGCAGTATCCAGCGGTCGGAATGCGGCGCTCAACTATCGATCCGCCATGATGCTGATCTACTACTTCATCCACCTCGACGGGAAGGGAGACGGTTCATCGATGGTGGCCTACCTCAAACAGGCGCGAAGCGGACAGGAGGACCTCAAGGACTTCGTGGCTGAATACAACAATGCGGTCAACACCTACAATGCCCAGCTCCGGCAATACAACCTGGACGTTTCCAGCTTTAACCAGAAGCTGACCGAGTTTCGGAAAAAGGTCTCCGCCTACAATGACCGGATCAAGACCTTCAACCGGCAGCTCTCGGAAAAAGTTCCGGACTCTGAACTGATCAAAGTCGAGCCGAAGCCGGGTGATCCGCCATCGCCACCGGAAAAGCCTGTTCTCCCGCAAATTCTGGCCGAAAACCCGGACGGAGGTGGACCAGTCGATTTGATGGTCGCCGAAAAGAATGCGAGGCGGGCGTTGTTCAAGAAACGCAGCGCCGACGAATTGTGGAGGGATATGGAAAAGGCGTTTGCGAAGCAGAACATTCAGCTTCAGCGACTTGGTGGAGTGGCAGGCTTTCCCAGCAACGGCGGCACCTTAAGGGCGCGGCCCATCCAGAGGTAATTCAGGGTCAGGATTTCGGGGCAAATGCCTCTTCCTTGATCTGCGGGTGGATCGCCGCTAAGCGTCCGTCATGACCGACTGGGAGAAACACTACGTCGAAGGAATGACGCCTTGGGAAAAAGGTGAGCCTGCTCCGGCTCTGACCCAGGCTCTCGCCAAAAATCCGCTCACCGGACG
>JBCDHN010000656.1:0-2903 GCA_038749915.1 Verrucomicrobiota bacterium
AACACGATGGACACGGGCTTTTGCCTCGATGCGTTGGTGGAAGCGGTGGCTGAGGCGGGCAGAGCACCGGAGATCCTGAACACCGACCAAGGCAGTCAGTTCACAGGTGTGGGGTGGCCGAGCGCGGTGGAGAGCCTCGGCGTTGCCGTAAGCATGGACGGCAAGGGGCGCTGGATGGACAACGTGCTGATCGAGCGTTTTTGTATTTACTGTGATTCTGCCGAGAAATGGTATCAGGATTCATGTTGGCATTGAACCTCACCATTGCGGTCTTGCCAGGAGGCGAGCAACCATCGAGTAGCTGTTATTCTAACGTCTGAATCGTAGCCCGTACCGTGAAGTTTCCAGCGCTGGTTCCTCCGGTCTGGGTTCCGCCGAAAAAGAAGCGATTGAATTCCGGGGTGGCTTTCTGGAATCCGCCGATTTGGACAGATTGACCATTGCGAACGGTAACGCTGGTGTTGAGCCTCGTGTAGGTGACGTATTGCTCGCGACCGGTGAGATAATCGTTCAACCCGCGCCGTCTCAAGGCCTCCGGATCGACAATCACGACGGCGGAAATTTGCGGCATGATGTCGAGGTGGATGAGGTCGCCTTCGATCGTTGGGCGGACGAGGAGTCGGCTGCCGGCTTTTTCCCAGCGAATCTCGGGAACTTCAAAGGTTCCTCCAACCAAAGGGAGCAGAAAGTTGTTTCCCGCCAATCTTGGATCGATTGCGAAAACCCCGCCGAAGCTTCCATCTGCCGTGAATCGGGTGAAGTAGTCGATCATTGGGATTTCGCGGGCCGTCTCAATGAACCCCTCGCGTCCAGCCCGGACCAAGATGAATTGGCTGTTGAGGGCGGCTCCACGGTTGGTTTGATTCAACAGGTCGATTTCGATGGCACCCCGGCCTCCGGTGTCAAAAATGGTGACTCCTCCCGGAGAGACTTGGCGGGAAATGTCTCCGTGGTCGCCTCCTCCAATTGTGCGCTCGAACACTCCGGGGGTGCCGGGATTCTGTCCCTGAACCACGACGCGACCGTTGTTGCCTCGAACCACTCCGCGGACCTGACCTCCAACGAGTCGCGAGTTGTCCACCGTCCGGGAAGTGAACTCGATCTTCACGTTGGGAGCGCCCTGCGAAATGTGAGGAAGCATCTGGCGAATGGTTTCGACCTGCTCGGGTTTGTCGATAATGCGGATCTTCCGCTGGGTTTTGAAGATGTGATACTTGCCTTCGGCGGAGAGCGTTTCCTGGCACAGCTGCTCAACCAGAAGAAGGTCCGCCTTCCCCAAGGAGAAATCCCGTCGCACCATTCCTTGAGGAACACTGAACTCCGGCAACGGAGTCTGCTGGGCCCATGAGGAACTTGCGAGTAGTGAAACCAGCAGAAGTCTTGCGATCATCAAACAAACTAGCTCGACTGGATTTTTTCGCAAATTCGGCGTATCGGGCCGCATGTCGAACCCTGATCAAAAACCTCTGCGCGCCCTGCTGGTAACGGGTGGAGCGGGCTACATCGGAAGTCATACGACGCGGATGTTGGTTGAGCAGAATGTCGCCGAAAAAGTGGTCGTGTTGGATGATCTGAGCGAAGGATATCGACAGGCCCTCGTTTCACCAAATGTGGAATTGGTGGAAGGGAACGTTGCGGAGGCGGACGTCGTTCGATCGATATTCGAGCAATATCCAATCGACGCAGTGATTCATTTTGCTGCCTTCATTCAGGTGGGAGAATCGGTCAAAGATCCCCTCAAGTATTATCGAAACAATACGGCGGCCCCATTGACTTTGTTGGAAGCGATGCAGGAAGCGGGATGCCGAAAGTTTATTCTGTCGTCTACGGCAGCCGTGTATGGCGAGCCGAAGGGAATGCCAATTGACGAGACCCACCCGAAAGATCCGATTAATCCTTACGGCGCTAGCAAGAGCTTCCTCGAGGATATTTTGGCGCACTGCGACACTGCTTTCGATTTGAAGAGCGTTTGTCTGCGATACTTCAATGCGAGTGGATCATCGGAAGATGGGGTGATTGGAGAAGCTCACCAGCCCGAGACGCATCTCATTCCGCGCATTCTCATGGCGATCAGCGGAGAAACGGACTCATTCAGCGTTTTCGGAACTGATTACGACACTTCGGATGGAACGTGCGTTCGCGATTTCATCCATGTGTTGGATTTGGCCCGAGCCCACCTGAAGGCGCTGAGCTATCTCGTCGGGGGAGGGGACTCCCTGCGATGCAATCTGGGAACAGGAACCGGATTCAGCGTCAAGGAGATGATCGACGCTGCTGAAAAGGTGACGGGAAAGAAAGTTCCTGTGAAATATGGAGAACGGCGCGAAGGCGATCCGCCGATCCTTGTCGCGAATCCGGAACTGGCGGAGAGAGTGTTAGGATGGAAAGCCAAACACACCGATGTTCACGACTTGGTCGAGAGCGCCTGGAAATGGTTTGGGGCTGACCATCGGGGGAAATACCGCTAGGACGCCACTTGGCATTTGGGACACCAACAGGTTGTCCGTCCGCGTAAATCTTCACGGATGAGGGGGGTTTTGCAGGTGAAACGTGGGCAAATTCCTCCGTCTTTCCATCGGTGGTTGAAGAGCCAGGAGTCTGGAGGATCGCTCCAATCGGTGCCGATAACGGACAAAGCTTCCAAACTGACGTTTCGAACCTCATCCCTCAACAAGTGTGCCTGCGAGCGGGGAATGTTCCGGCAGCGGGTTGCCGGATGAAGTTGAATTCGCCAAAGCACCTCATCAGCCATCCAGTTGCCGATCCCTGGAAATCCGGCTTGGTCGAGAAGGAGTGCTTTGATGACGGACTTCGGGTGGCGCGCAAGAAATGCGGTTACCCGTTCTGGGGTAAAGTTTGGCGAAATCGGCTGAGGAGGTAGTTCGGTCCACCAGGAGGGAGGC
>JBCDHN010000657.1:0-2899 GCA_038749915.1 Verrucomicrobiota bacterium
CCAAGGAATGGCAGGGAATTTGTTCCGAAGGATTGCCGCCCAAATGGTTCACCAAAGACAAGGAGACGACCTTTGAAGAAGACTTGCCAGCGTTGGTTGGGGTCATCCAACAAGCGGCGGAAAAGTCGAGAAATCTTCCAGCGGCCTCCACAGTCTACGAGGTTTGGAAAGCGCTTTATCGGGAACAAGACGAATGGGCTTCAACGGAGGGCATTCCTCCTCTGTTGGCGAATCTGGGAGTCAGCCTGATCGAGCGAGGAGTTATTGACGCGTACTGTCGAGCTCAGGGAATGTCCTTTGGGAAGGTCTTGCATGAAAATCGATTTGGGATCCAGCTCGGCGAGATTCACCCGGAATTGGAGAAAGGCGTCCCTGCCGATTTTCTTCCGAGCGAGCCGGTGGCACGGGTCAACGCCCGCCACACGGTTGGGCTGGGTGATGCGTTGATGGAATCGGAGATTCTGCCAGAAGACAAAGCCGAGGATGGATTGCCTCAAGCCTTGGTGGATTGCATTCGCGTCTACGGACTTCGCTATTTTAAGATCAAGCTCAGCGGAAATCTGGAAGTTGATCGATCCCGCCTCTTTCGCTTGGTCGATTTGCTCGAGAAAGAGGCGCCGGATTTTCGATACACGCTTGATGGCAATGAGCAGTATGGAAGTTTGGGGGAATTCCGGGAAGCTTGGGATGCCTTTCAAAACGAACCAAAGCTGGAAACTTTCCTGAGTTCAAAGCATCTGATTTTTGTCGAGCAACCGCTGCATCGGGATTCGGCGTTGGATTCTTCAGTCGGGGATGACCTCAGAGCTTGGAAGAATGCTCCTCCGATGGTGATCGATGAATCTGACGGTGAGCTGGAAAGCCTGCGCCAAGCGCTCGAATTGGGGTATTCCGGGACCAGCTACAAGAGTTGCAAAGGGGTTATCAAAGGGATCGCAAATGCCTGCCTGTTGGCCCACCTGCAACAACAGAATCCTGATCGTTCCTATTTACTGAGCGGCGAAGACCTTGCGACGGTCGGGCCGGTGACGTTGCTTCAGGATCTGGCGGTGATGGCCGCGCTCGGCATCACTCACGTCGAACGAAACGGACACCACTATTTTGAAGGGTTGTCCGCGTTTCCAAAACCGATCCAGGAGACGGTGGTTCAAACCGCGCCTCATCTCTACCATGTTCACAGAACCAACGGCTTCCCTTCTCTCACCATCAAACGGGGAGAAGTTGTTCTGGAAGACGTGAACAGCAGCGCCCTCGGTTCAGGCCTTGAACCTGGCTCAATCGAGGTCATGAAGCTGTTGGGCGAGCCGGGTTGGCCGCGCCCCTAGAGTATCTTGAGTAAAGATGTAGCCGATGCAGCGAGGAGATTTGGGGCTTCAGCAAGGCGTTGTGAAGGAGCAGAGCGAGCTCTGTCACTGAGCTGGAACGCAGCTGAAGGCCAAAGCTTCCGCTGTCTACATCACCGGCGAAGCCGCAATCGATCCTGACCAGACCCATCTTCATCGGCTACAGGTTTGACTGAAATGCGCTAGCCTTTGATCGCTTGCGAGTCTTCGAAAGGAAGAATCTCGAAATCGGTCAAAAGGCGGCAGATTTGACCATCTCCATCGTAGCCGATGTAACTGCGAAAAGCGCCATCTGGGTTGTAGGAGTCGCCTTCGCCGCTGCTGCCATTGCTGAACATGACGTAGGACTCACCTTCGTGCTCGGTCAGTGCCCAGCCCCAGGTTTCGGTCATGGTATCGTTCATGAATTCCTTTTGGGAGGAATCGATCTTCTTCCGCAACGAGTTGTCCTTCCCTAACAGCATCGCCAACTTGGTGCTGATGAAGCAGCAGGTTCCCCCGTAAACAAAACCTTTCCCGAGCTTGGTGTCCGTGGGGACGCGTTCCTTCTCAACCCGGGCATATTCCCAGCGGATCGGCTTCTCGGTCGAGAATTTGAGCCGGGCGTAGGCAACGCGTTGTTCGGTAAGCATGTCTGCAATCGCCAGCTCAACGTCTGCGGTTCCCACCGGGAAATTGTAGGCAAAGGGAGGCTGATCGTTATAGGTTTTGGGGCCGCTGGCGATGAGTTGAGCGCAACCGGTGTTGAAGTCTCCCAGTCGGATGTTTTCAAAGTTCATGACCGAATTGGCCACCTCAATCTTCCAGTCATCCTGGAAGGCCAATTCGAAGGCTGCCGGGCAGTCGTTCTCAAGCTTGGCGATTTTCGGCTCATTGGCATCAGCCTCGGCGGCGCGCTTCGCTTCTTCTGCTGCTGCTTTTTCCTCGGCCTTGAGCGCGATCTTCAAAAGCGGACCAGGCACCTCCACGTCGATCCGCGCCTCTCCGAACGTGATCTTCAGCGGGTGCTTCTTGCCTTGACAGGTCACCTCGGCGTCAATTTCTCGAAACCGTCCCCCCTGTGCAAACAGCAGTCCATTCTCCAGCTTCTTTTTCAGATTCGCGGGTTCAATTTCAGATGCAACCCGGTCAAAGCGACGAAATAGGTCACTCACGCGGACGGGATTCGGCCGATCGATTGTAAACGTCTCCATTTGGAGACTGACAGAACACGAAAAGTTTTGGGATTCAAGACGCACTACTAGACAATTTTTAGCCTTGCAGAACATGATTCAGCCATTTCGAAAAGACAATGAACTGATCGACGACATTGAGAACGCCAATGGAGACACAAGATGCTTCCACGCATGGTGGTTAGGGCAAAGCGGATTTTTGATCAAATGGGGGAAGTGGAAACTCCTGTTTGATCCTTATCTCAGCGATTCGCTGACCCGCAAATATGCTCAATCGGACAAGCCGCACGTGCGAATGACTGAACTGGTGGTAGATCCTGGGCGACTCACCGGATTGGAGGTCATCACTTCAAGCCACAATCACACTGATCATCTCGACAAGGA
>JBCDHN010000658.1:0-2894 GCA_038749915.1 Verrucomicrobiota bacterium
GATCGGAGTAGCAGTTCATCTCAGGTAGGGCGTTTGTAGCGGGATTCGCAAGAATTCCGACCCGACTTGGTTGGCCAACACCACGTTTCAGAAAAGCGCAGCCACACCCCTTCACTCACCAGCGACGAACTGCGGAAAAGCAACTTCCTCCTCGAGCCAACGCAGCACGGGATACTCGGTGGCCCCGGCGTGGCCACAGAAGCCGGTCACTCCCAGATCCGTGAGGAGAACCTGGCAGTTCGCAAATTTGGGAGCGCCAGCGGTGACCAGCAATTGCGTGTTGTTGGGTCCGCCGAACGTCAGATTGCTGGCTGGAGCAACGCCCGTCTGGATTTCCCCGATCAAGTCTCGTTCCTGTGGGGAGATCACCCGAATGAGTCCGGTTTTGAAATGCACGGTGTAGAAATTGCCGTGGGCATCGAAGGTGCAGCCATCTCCGCCCCCTTTTCCTTCCGGAAAGGTGTAGATGGTCTGGGCTTCGCCCAACGGAAGGTCCGGACCGTTGATCATGTAGCGCTCGACCGACTTGCGGGCGACAAAGAGATATCTTCCTGTCGGATCGACATCCAACCCGTTGGCTCCCTCTTCGATAACGCGTTCGACTCGACCCTCCTTGCCTGGCGTGAGCCGATAAATGCCTTTTGAAGGAACGGTGAAATAGACTTCCTGATAGCGTCCCATAGTGATGTCGTTCCCCGGCCCGATCTCTTCGCCATCCACCAGCAGGGCGACCTTGCCATCCGGAAACACGCGCCGGAGTCCAACCTTGCCGATCACAAGGATCGATCCATCAGGCAGGAAATGGGTGCCACCCGCTCCCGGTTTTTCCATCAACACCTCAACCGCCCCGGACCGGTCAACCCGACTGAGAGCATTGTTCCCCGCAAAAAACCAACTGTCATCAGCCGGCCGATAGCTGGGCCCTTCCGGAAACAGATCAAAGGTCGCGAGTGCCTTGAACGAAACTTTTTCCAACCGCTCATAGGGAAATTCGTCACAACAATGAGGAATAACAACCTGCTCAGGATCGAATCCCCGGTTCGCAAAAATTGAGGCCATTTTGTCCGATGCCAGAGCCAGATGACATGGCAGCAGCAGGGAAATCAGGAGGAGTCCCGAAACAAAGAAGTTGCTGTCGGAGAGATGAGCAGAGGGTTTCTGATTCTTCATGGGCGTAATATTACAAAAAGGCGGCCCTACCTATCCCTTCTCAAGCAGGAGTGGTCAACTCGATACAACCCTGCCGGAGTCTCGAATCGTGCATCGAAATGCAAGTGCCTGGGCCGGGACTCGCGTCGCGGAGTCCACGCGGGGCTGTCGCGGGCGGGAGGTCGAAGATGCCGAGAATGTTCATCGCCATGGGAACGTCCTTGCGGAAAACCGGCCAGTAGACAGCTCGCTTTCGCAGGGTCGACCGTGGAATCTCCGTTCCGACATACTTGCCTTGGCTTCCCCACTTGAATGGCGGAACGGCACACCCACCCGGTTCACGATCCAGCATTCCTGCAACAAACGCAACTGGTCGATCGGTATGGCCAAGTCGACACCTGCCTCAACTTTATCGCCGCCATGACAACGGACACAGTAACTCTGCAAAAACGGCTCGAGGGCATGGAGGGACCTCTCAGCCTGGATCGCCAACGGATGAAGGACGAGAAGAACCACCAGATACCACCGTTGCAACAGCTTCATTTCCTCAGCCAGGTTTGGATTCGAGCCCCTGCAATTTCCCGGTGCTGGAAGCGAATGACGAAATGTCGTGCACGCCAAGTTGTTCCAGCATGGAAAGAAACAGATTGGAGGTTGGTGTGTTGCTGGCCCGGCTGAAGGCGAGGTGTTGCCCGTGCTCAAATCCTCCGCCGGCAAGCAGGATCGGCAGGTTGGAAGTATCATGGGTATTGGCATCACCGAAAATAGAGCCCAACATCACCATGCTCTTCTCAAGGAGCGGAGCACCATTCTCCTCAGTCGTGCTTAACTTATCGAGTAGGGATGAAAAAATATCCATCTGCTCCATTTCGACGATAGCGAGCTGGCGAAGTTTTTCGGGATCCCCATTGTGGTGGGAAAGCGAGTGATACCCCTGAGTGATGCCGTTCATCGGAAGGACATCATTCAGGTTTGGCTGGTTGAAGGTAATGACGCGGGAAGAGTCACTCTGAATCGCAAGATGAACCATATCATACATCAGGTCGATCTTTGCGATGAAGTCGGACCGATCCTGAACGTCTTTGGGCGGTTTGACCGGTGCCTCAGGTTTTTTGATGTCCTGCCACTCGCGGTTTTTGAGAAGACGCTGTTCGGTTTCGCGAATGTTGGTGAAGTATTCGTCGAGCTTCTCCCGGTCACGAGCGCCAAGACGCTTGGCCATTGAATGGGCCGATGCACCTACGAAGTCCATGATGCTGCGCCCATCCTCAAGCTGCTGGTTGAGAGCCGCTTTCTCGGCCGCTGTTCCATCGATGAACAGCTTGGCGAAAAGCGCGCTGGGGCGGCTGATCGCCGGAAGATTGGCACCACTATGGCTGAAGGAGCAGCTTCGGTTGTCGAAGCCGAGCGGGAGGTAAGCGTAGCGCGTTTGCTTCCCAATGCGTTCCGCCATAATTTGGTCGATCGAAACGGAATTCTTGAAGCTGGCGCTGGCCGCATCCGGTGCACCGGTCAGGAACGATACATCGGCGCTGTGGGCACCATTGACACCCGGATGAGACGTGCCGGAAATCACGGTAACGTCGTCGCGATACCGCTCAATGACCTTCAGATATTTCGTCATCTCGTAACCGCGCCCAGCCTGCTTTGGCGTAAAATGGCGTGCCATGAATCCGAGATGAAGATTGATAAAAATAGCCCGTCGATGGGTTTCAACCTTGTCCTGACCAAAGAGTGAGGGTCGC
>JBCDHN010000659.1:0-2882 GCA_038749915.1 Verrucomicrobiota bacterium
AGCAAATTTGACGTCCTTGAACTCCACTTTTCCGGTGGCGCGACTTTCCGGAACGGGACCTGAGTTCTCTTCGTCCTCCTCAGACGTTTCCTCGAACAGTTCCCGCAACCTGTCGGTTGCACCGACCGCTTTCTGGATGTTGCTGACAATTTCCGGCAAGGCGGCAATGGCACCTCCCACAAAAGCGGTCACAAAGCAGAACTTGGTGAAACTGTCGCGAGCGATCTGCCCCTCGACCAAAAGATGAGCCCCAGACCAGACGACAAAAGTAATGGCGCCAAAGAGAGCAAAAATCACCATCGCAACCATCATTGCCCGCCCCCCGATCAACTCAAAGGCCACCTTCAGGTATTTCTTCATTCCATCCTCATACCTGCGAGTTTCGTAGGCTTCGTTGGCGAACGCCTTGACGTCGGCAATGCCATGAAGCGTTTCATCGACAATGACGTTGGTCTCGGCGAGGAGATCCTGGGCCTCCTTTGAACGCCCGCGGATGCGAAATCCAAACAGAGAGATGGCGATCAAAACCACGGGCAAGCTCAGCAGCATGGTGAAGGTTAGCCGGGGAGAAAGGATGAAAAGGAAGGTCAAACCTCCGAGCAGCATGACGCATTGGCGAAGGAACTGGGGAGTTGTGGTGCAGAGGGTATCTCGAATGAGGCTCAAATCGGCGGCCAAATGTCCTGAGATTTCACCAACCCGTCTCTCGTTATAGAATGCCATGGGAAGGCGAACCAGTTTTCCATAAGTATCTCTCCGGATGTCGGCTACAGCCAAGTCTCCAGCCCGGCCGAGAAGGTGCATCCTCCCAAACGTGATACAGGCCTGTACCGATAGAATAATCACGAGAATCACTGCGACCCGATTCACGGTTTCGAGAAGCGCTTCCCGTCCCTCCGGGCTGTTACTGTTCATGGCCTCCCCAATTAGCTCGCCCATCAAGATCGGAAATGCCATGGCCATCCCTGCGGTAATCAACACGGCGATGATCCCAGGGATAAACATCATCTTGTAGCGACCAAGATAGGAAAAGATCCAGAGGGTCTTTTTGAGGTTTTCGCGGGTCAATTTGGCCTTTGGGACGTCTTCGTCCTCTTGATTGGATCGCGCCATGGGAATGCAGTCCCGACCATTACCCGCCCGGAGTGGATTGTCTAGTTCCACTGAGGCCAGAAGAGGGCTGCGAAAGATCAGTTTCCCTGATTAACTACCTTTACAAATACTATAAATAAAATAAATTTAAAGATAAGCTGGCTAGTCAGGCTCCCCAACCATGAACTCTTCCTCCCAACCATCCTGGTCCCCATCCTCTTTCGACCCCGTCGTCGCCCTTCAGCGAGTCGGTGGCGATCAGGAACTTTTCGGTATGGCGGTGGAATTGGGAATCAGCAATCTTCCAAAGCTGATCCAGCGGGTCGTTGCGGCCCGCACAGCGCACGATGTTCGCGATCTGGGCGACGCCGCGCACACGCTGAAGGGAATGGTGGCAACGTTTGAAGCCACGGAACTGCGACAGTTGGCCGCCAAGGTCGAAGGAATTGCCCGTTCCGGTAAATTCGAGGAAGCGGAGAAGTTGGTTCCGGAATTGGAGGAGAAAGCCGAAGTCTTCAGCGAAGAATTGACCGAATTCGCCGATCGGTTGGAGTCCGGGGATTGCTTATCTCTTTCCAACTAGGCTTTTTTCCAAAGGGCTACAGAGCAAATCCCTGTTGGATGGGGTAGGTTGGAGAACGCGACATAACGGTTGCAATTCCTCACAAACTACCCAATGAATACCGATGGGCGAGATCAATCTCGGATTTAGCTTTGACGACGTTCTCCTGGTTCCGCAACGCAGCGGAATTCTTCCCTCGGAGTCCGATCTAACCACGCGCCTCACGAGCGACATCGGATTGAATATTCCCATCGTTTCGTCGGCGATGGACACCGTGACCGAGGATTCTCTAGCGATTGCGTTGGCTCGGGAAGGTGGGATCGGAGTGATTCACCGGAACAACACCCCCGGCGAACAGGCGGATATGATCGCCCGGGTGAAGCGCTCGGAAAACATGGTCATCGCCGATCCTTTCACGGTCACGAGGGAAATGAGTTTGCGGGATTTGCAAAGGGTGATGGATCAACGAGGGGTTTCAGGCTTTCCGGTGGTTGATGGGGAAGGGAAGTTGCAGGGAATGGTAACCACGCGCGACATTTGGCAAATCGAACATCCGGACAAGACGATCGTAGGTGAGGTCATGACGCCGAGAAATCGCCTGATTGTGGGAAAACCCAATACCACCCAAGAAGAGGCGAAAACGATGCTCTATCAGAATCGCATCGAGAAGCTTCCCCTGGTTGATAAGGATGATTTGCTCGCGGGACTGATCACGAGCCAGGATATTGAAAAGCGTCAGCAATTTACGGATGCGTCCAAGGACGACCAGGGCCGTTTGCGGGTTGGAGGAGCTGTCGGAGTTGGTGGTGACGCCATCGAACGGGCTGCAGCACTCGTGAGCGCCGGAGTTGATGCCCTGTTTATCGACGCGGCCACCGGCCATACCAGTCGGGTCATGGATCAGATCTCGAAACTGAAAGAGAATTCGGATGTTCCAGTCGTGGCCGGCAACGTCGTGACCAAAGAAGGTGCTCGCGATTTGATCGATGCGGGTGCTTCCGCCATTAAAGTGGGTGTCGGTCCCGGATCGATCTGCACGACGCGGGTCATTGCCGGTGTCGGCGTTCCCCAATTTTCTGCGATTCTGGAAGTCGCTTCTGAAACTCGGGAACGCGGGATTCCTTTGATTGCTGACGGCGGAGTTCGCTACTCTGGTGACATTGTGAAAGCGCTGGCCGCTGGTGCGGATGTCGTGATGCTGGGATCTCTCCTCGCGGGCACGCGGGAG
>JBCDHN010000660.1:0-2879 GCA_038749915.1 Verrucomicrobiota bacterium
CAGAAATAGCAGGTGATGAGTTCCAATTTAAAGGTGAAGCGGAGTCGGAAAGCTTCGATCGCGCAATCGAGATGATTGATCAAAATTATATCGATCAAATATGGGATTCTTCGACTGAAATCGAGGAAATACTTATTGCTCTTGCATCTGAGTGATTGGCGTAAGCTTTGGTCTGGTCTTATCGATAAACCAGCCGAGCATTCGGATCACCCCCGGACATCATATACGCGATGAGGTCGCGGAATTCCTCGCCTCCGAGACCGTCGAAGCGATGGTAGGCAGCAGGGTGAAAGGGGCTGCGACCGCGTTCGAAACTGGCTTGGCGGAACTGGCCGCCGGAGGTGAACTTGCTGGCGGAGGCGACGCTTCAGTTTTGGCCGGTGCCGGTTGGAGGGACGATGGGAAGTCGGGCACGGGATTGAAGTTCTTTCTACTGATGTCGGCGAGGGCGGTGCGATCTGCGTTGCTCAGATAACTGAGAACCTCGTCCCGCATGTTGGCGAGAAATCTGCCGAAGCTGTTGCCGCCCGGATGCTTTGCCGCAGTATTGATGAACTCAATGTAAGAACGGCGCTGGTCCATGGTCCAGCCCTTGCGGAGGTTTCTCTGCATGAGGGTGGGGCACAGAGTTAAAACACGGCTTCGCACCGCACATTCTTACTTCCCCACTTCAAAATCTCGAACTTGGGCCAGGCGTCTCAAGCAGGGAGCTGAATTGATCAGTATTGCAGCATTTCGGTTCCGATTCTTTGCTTGACCGACAGGAGTGGCTTCCGCACGATGCGCTTTCCCGCACGTTCAATTTAGGAGTCAGTCATGCCCATTCTCGATGCCGCTCTGGCATTTTCTCTTACCATGCTCATTGTTGCATCAGTCGTCAGCATCGGCGTCAACGGCATTCATGGGCTCTTGAAGTCTCGCAAAAAGCGCGTGAGACAGATGATCAAATCGTTTTTGCAGGAGGAACTGAGGCCAGTGGCGAATCGTGAGATCTTGCGGCTTTCGGATCAGTTGGCGGATGAAGGAAAAGAGTTGGTGCGTCAGAAGGCGGACACGCTGGCCCGGTTTTCCGATGATGAGTTGTTTTGCGAGACTCATCTCAATGAGTTGGCGGACCTCACCGCTGCGGACCTCAAGGAACAGCTTAAACGCAGTGACTTGGGAGGAACGCTTTTGGATCAGCTGGGCGACAAGGCCGAGCCAGTGTTCGAGGAATTCGCGAGTCGCTACGAGTCCGTTGCCAATCGCTACGCCGCCAGTTTTCGCAATCATACGCGGTGGTGGACCACCGGGTTGGCGATGGTGCTCGCGTTCGGTCTGAACATCGACAGCATCTTTTTGCTCGACAGCTATCTGAAGAACCACACGGCTCGCGATGTGATCGTTGGTCAGATGGATGCGATCCTGGCTCGCTATGATGATGGAGTGAAGGCGAGCCTCGAAAATCCGGACGAAGAAGCGGCGGCGGACTTCAAAGCGGCTTATAACAGTACCAAGAGCGAAATTGATGCAATGATGGGCTTTGGTCTTCCCATCGGCTGGGAGTACTTTCCTCACTTCAAGCTCAAGAAATACCAGCTTGAAGCGGAGGAAGAGCAAGCTGCGGCGAATGAGAATGCCGTCGAAGAACTTGCGGAGACTACGAGTGCCGAGATTTCTGAATTGACCGAGGTGCCTGAGATGCGGGAAGTTGGGAATCAACCGGACGATTCAGGGATGGCCGAGGAGGTGCCTGCGGCGAAAGAAGGTGTGGTTGTTTACGAAATTGAGACGGCATTTTCCGATCGTCGGCGTCATGACGATGTGACGGATTGGATCAAATGGGTTTTGGGAGTCACACTGACAGGAATTCTGGCGGGAGTTGGTGCGCCATTCTGGTACGACATGGTCACGAGCATTTCCCGAGTCCGGAGGGGCGGGGCGAAGGCCCAGGACGCTTAGTTTTCGCCCGATTTGGAGTTATGACGCGGTGGGAACTCGCGAGAAGACGAGAAGTCCGCTAACAGTAAGGCCATGCTTGAACTGATTGAGCTTCTTGCCGTGCTTTCCTCGGCCGCGTTCGGCGTGCTGCTGGCTCGCAAGAAGCGTCTCGATTTCGTCGGCGTTTTTACGGTGGCCTTCATTACAGCGTTTGGCGGGGGGACGTTGCGGGACGTTTTGCTGGATCGGCAACCGCTCTTCTGGATCAAGGAAGCGCACTACCCGGTCATCGTTTTTGGGCTCGCGCTTTTCGGCGCGATCCTGCCGAGCTTCGATGGGAAATTGCGACGTTTTCTGTTTATCCCGGACGCGCTTGGTTTGGGATTGTTTTCGATCGTGGGAACCATTTACGCGCTCGACAACGGAACCTCATGGTTCATCGCGTCGTTGTTTGGCGTGATGACGGGAACCTTTGGAGGCGTTGCCGGAGATGTGATTTGCAACGAGATCCCGAGCTTGTTCCGCCAGTCCCCGCTGTGTGCGACTTGCGCGTTTTTGGGAAGCTGGATCTATATTCTCGGCACGGTCACCACCTTCCCGGAGTCGGCCCTCTTGATTTTCTCGATTTCGGTGATCGTTGTGATCCGGCTTCTCGCCATCCGATTCAACTGGGTGCTCCCGACGACCATGCCACCGGAGGGCAACACGTCCTGAACGGCAGTTCTAAGTGGCCAGTTCTTCGCTTTCGATCAGTTCCTGAAGGCTGAAATCGTCCACGCAGCTCTCCATTTTCCACTGTCCATCGGAGTTCAGGCGGAAGGAGGCGATCCACTTTTTCCCTTTCCATTGCTCCGGAGCAATCATCGAGAGGGTTCGCTGGCCGAGAAGCTCGTAAAGATGGTAGGTTTCCCCTACGATCGGCTCTAAGCCGAAATAAGCATCGTACATTAGCATGTGCC
>JBCDHN010000661.1:0-2872 GCA_038749915.1 Verrucomicrobiota bacterium
CAGTCAGCGTATCCAACAGACTAACATTATCACGGGGATGAAGCCCGATCGTCGGTTCGTCGAGCACGTAAAGGACTCCCCGCAAGTTGGAACCCAGTTGCGCCGCCAGCCGGATTCGCTGGCTTTCACCACCACTCAGGGTCTTTGCGCTGCGGTCCAGTTGCAGATAGCCAAGCCCGACTTCTTCCATGAAACGAAGTCGTTGGGTAATCTCCGGTATAATATCCCGGGCGATCAACGCGTCCTTGCCGGTGAACTTGAACTTCCCAACCACTTCTTTCGCGTCACCCACACTCATTCGGGCAATGTGATCAATGGAGAGGTCCTGAACCAAAACGTGTCGCGCCACCTCATTGAGCCTTCCTCCGTTGCACGTCGGGCAGGTCACCAATTCGTCCGGCTCAACCCATTTGCGCTGGCGTTCTTCTCTCAACTCTGCTTCCAGCTGTGACTCGCTGTCATCCTTGTCCCAACGCGGTTTGATGTGAACCTCACCGTATCCCCGGCAATTCGAACACCATCCGTGCGGCGAATTGTAACTGAACAACCTCGGATCGAGTTCTTCAAAGGATCGACCGGTGTCTGGACAACTCATGGCCGTGCTCACCACTTGGATCTCGTTTTTGGCGTCGATCGTTTTGGCGGTCTGCTTCCCCAACTTCAGCGCCGTCTCCAATACGCGACGGATCTCTGCTGATGAAGTTTTCGCGTCAACCTCAGCGATCACAACATCAATGGTATGCTCCTGAAAGCGGGTAAGCTTTTTGAAATTGGCCGAGGGCTTGAACTTTCCATCGACCAACAACTCCTCGTATCCCTGTTTCTCCGCCCACTTCGCGACATCCGTGTGGAACCCTTTTCGGGCTTTGACCAAGGGTGCCATGATCTTGATCTTTCCTTTCGCGGCCGCCTTCTTCGCCTTGGTGACGATCGCGGTGATGGACTGTTTCACAACCGGTTTGCCCGTCGCCGGAGAATGCTGAATCCCGACTTTAGCAAAGAGCAGTCGCAAAAAGTGATAGACCTCGGTCACCGTTGCCACGGTTGATTTTCCTCCACCTCTTGAGATTCGCTGTTCGATGGCAACGGTTGGCGGCAGTCCGGTCACGTGATCGATGTCCGGCTTTTCCATCTGCTCCACAAACTGCCGCGCATAGGTCGACATGCTGTCGAGAAACCTTCGCTGCCCTTCCGCGAAAAGTATGTCGAAGGCCAGAGTCGACTTTCCGGATCCACTCAACCCGGTCACAACCACCATTTCGTCCCGGGGAATCTCCAAATCGATATTTTTCAAATTGTGCTCCCGGGCACCAAGAACGCTGATCTCCGAGGAATTGGATTGAACCGTTGGAGCACGATACGCCATCGGGCGCTCGCCAATCTTTGCACTCTGCCCCGGATCCAACACCTGTAAAAGAGCCTTGGCCGTGTGAGACTTCTTCACCTTCACCACTTTCTCCGGAGTTCCTTCCGCCACGATTTCACCTCCCGCGCTGCCGGCTTCCGGCCCCAGATCGATCACCCAGTCAGCACATTTGATCACCTCCACGTTGTGCTCAATTACGAGGATGCTGTCTCCGTTCTCCACCAATCGCTGGAAGACCTTCAGCAACATCGCCACATCGTCGAAATGAAGACCGGTTGTCGGTTCATCGAAAATGAGGAGCGATGTAGCCGTCGATTTGCTGCCGCTTGATTCCAACAAGTGCCCCACCAGTTTGAGCCGCTGCGCTTCTCCACCGGAAAGGGTATTCAAGGGTTGGCCGAGTCGAAGATAGCCCAAACCAACGTCCTGGAGAACTCCGAGGCTGGACACAATTTTCGAGGCCAACCGGTTTCCTTCCATCGCTTCGAAAAACGGGATGGCTCGATCGATCGTCATGCTGAGAACGTCAAAAATGGACTGTCCCTCGAGCAAGACTTCCAACGTCTCCGGCGTATAACGTTTCCCTTCACACTCCGGGCAGGTCACAAACACGTCACTCAAGAACTGCATCTCCACTTTCTCAAAACCGGTCCCCCAACAACGCTCGCATCGCCCAGCACCTGAGTTAAACGAAAAGTATCCTGGAGTGAGACCGCGGGCTTCGCCATCAGGCGTCGCCGCGAACAATTTACGGATCCCTTCAAAGACTCCGGTGAACACAGCAGGCGTCGACCGCGGTGTCTTGCTGAGCGGAGACTGATCCACCATGATCACCGTATCAGTCTTCGAGACACCTTTGAGAGCCTTCAACGCGCCAACTTCCGTTTCGGCGACCTCGCCTCGCGCTCTCAGGATATTCTGATAGAGAACATCGTGAATCAGAGTCGACTTCCCTGATCCCGAAACGCCCGTCACCACCGTGAACACTCCCAACGGAATCTTTACATCAATCCGCTTCAGATTATGCTGCCGCGCCCCTTTGATCTCGATCCATTTGGCTGGTTTTCGACGTTGCTCGGGAATGGGGATTGCTTTCTCGCCAGTGAGATAAGCTTTGGTCAACGAGGTTGAGCTTTCGATCCCCTCAGCGCCTTGCTTCATGTCACCGGCATAGACAATTTCGCCTCCTCCTTCTCCCCTTCCCGGCCCCACATCAACGAGGTGATCTGCCGCGCGGATGACCGCTTCTTCATGTTCGACGACGAGAAGCGTGTTGCCTTTGTTGCGCAGTTGCTCCATCACTTCAATGAGACGACCAATATCGCGGGGATGAAGTCCAATGCTGGGTTCATCCAGAACAAAAAGCGTGTTGGTAAGGGAAGCTCCGAGGCACGTCGTCAGGTTCACGCGCTGCACCTCTCCGCCGCTCAAGGTTCGGGTGGAGCGATCCAGGTTCAGATAGCCCAACCCCACCCGATTCAAGTATCCCAGCCGAGACGTTACCTC
>JBCDHN010000662.1:0-2872 GCA_038749915.1 Verrucomicrobiota bacterium
CCAAAATCCTCGACCGTTTTCACCAGCCCGGTGCCGAAAATGCTTTGCCAGATGCGGTTTACGATGACCCGGGAGGTCAGGGGATTTTCGCGAGACACCAGCCACTGAGCCAGCTCCAGCCGGTTGGCCGGTTGTTTGGGATTCTCTCCCGAAAACAGTGCCGCCGGCATTTGTCGGGTCATCACCTCGGATGTGTCCGGTTCCAGGTAACTTCCACGATTCAACAGGTAGGCAGGCATCGGTGCATCAACCCGCTCCTGCATCACCATAACCGGCACATCGAGGAAGCCTCCCGCTGCTAGCTGTTTGTTGATCGCATCAACGCGCTTCTGCGTCTCGAGAACCGGACCGTCTTGCTTGGCGAACGCTTCGTTGACCAGTTTTGCCTGTGCGCGGTCGCGTTCCTTCGCGGGCAGCATTGCCGCAGCCAGAAGCCTTCTGTTGGGGCGAATGTTGTTCAGGGTTGGCTGAGTGCGATCCGTCTGCGAAATGCGGAACTTGCCAATGTTGTGCGCGCCGTAGGGAGACTTGTGATGCAGTGTCAGGACGAGGGTGCTGTCGAGAGTCGTTTTCAGTGGCGACGTGAGTTTGAGCAGCAAACTGACTTCGTCCGGTTTCTGATCGTAAACTGCCCAGCCTGTTTTCTCGTTTCCATCGATCGCTTTGGCGGCCTCGTAGGTGGACTGCTCAAAACTCGCTTCCGCTTCCCCGATGGCAATGGGCTTACCGTCGATTTTTAGCTCCACCTCGGTGAGAACAAAATTACCGTTGCTGCTGCGAGCCAGTTGACGAGGCTTGCCGAAGCTATCGTCCGGGAGGGCATCGAGACGCAGTGCCGTGAGCGTACTGTCGCCCGGTTTCAGCGTGATCGTGTAGGTGGGATACCTTGCTTTCCCCTCAAAAATCGAAGTCCCGTCTTCATCGGTGTGAAGGCTTCCTTCCGTTGTAGTCGCCGCGACCACGGATGAGGTATGCCACTCGATTTCACCACTTTCGGAATCGGCCAGAAGTTTCTGAATCCAAGCTTCACGTCTCGCTCCCAAACCTCTCTTCGCCTCGCGCAGCTTCGCGTCTGCCGCTTCACGTTTGGCGAGAAGGTCGGGCGGCACTTCGACAAGGGGTGAGGCGGTTTTGAGGATTGGATTTGCCGAGATGCCTTTCCCTGTGCCTCGTTCTCCAATGTTGTTGAAGTACGCATACATCTGGAAGAACTCCTTCTGGCTCAGTGGATCGTACTTGTGATCGTGGCAGCGGGCACAGCCCATGGTCAGCCCAAGAAAAACGGTGGATGTGGTCTCAACACGGTCGATCACGTTCTCAACGAAAAATTCCTCCGCCAAAGCACCCCCTTCCGAGTTTTGGCGGTGGTTCCGGTTGAATGCTGAAGCAAGAATTTGATTGTTGGTGGGGTCGGGCAGCATGTCGCCCGCGATTTGTTCGATGGTGAATTCGTCAAACGGCTTGTTTTCGTGGAAAGCCTGAATCACCCAATCTCTCCAAGGCCAATTGGAGCGCTCCGCGTCGTTTTGGTAGCCGTCGGTGTCTGCAAAACGGGCCGCGTCCAGCCAACGAAGGGTCTGGCGTTCGGCGTAATCTGTAGTGCCAAGCAGTCGCTCGATCTGCTTTCTGTAGGCATCCGGCGAATCATCCGCAAGGAATGCCCTCATCTCCTCTGGTGTTGGAATCAGACCGGTGAGGGTGAGCGAGGCTCGTCGCAATAGCATTTCCTTGGTTGCGGGCTTTGAGGGAGGCAGGTCTTCGGCTTCGAGACGCTCCAGAATGAACCGATCAATCCCGTTTGTGCCCCAGTCAGACGTTGTCTCGGGCAAATCGGGTCGCTGCGGAACCTTGAAAGCCCAGTGTTTATCGTATTGCGCACCTTCTTTGATCCATTGGTCCAAAATCTCTTTCTCGCGTTTGCTGAGCGACCGGTTCGAATCCTCCGGGGGCATGGGATCCTCCTCGTCGTGAATGCGCCAATACAACTCGCTGTCTTCCAGACTCCCCGGCTTCACCCCGAAATAGCCACCCAAGTCAGCAAACACCTGCTCCTGAGTATCAAGGCGAAAGTCAGACTTCTGGTTTTTGGCGTCGGGACCGTGGCAATGAAAGCAGTTGTCCGAGAGAATGGGACGAACGTCCCGGTTGAAGTCGAGCTTGGACTCAGCCCAGCCAATGGCAGGAGCGAGCAAAGCGAAAAGGAGCAAACGGGTGGTTTTGACAGCGGTCATTGATTGGTTCGGACTCCATACAATGCCGCAATTGCCCATTTCTTACGATAAAATGAGTCGAAAACCTGCTCGGGTCACTGTGAAGAAGCTTTAATCCGGGAAAAAGCTTCACTTAAGCGACATGAGGTAGGCCATCACGTCCTCGAATTCCTGCTCCTTCAGAAGAACGTTCATCGGGGGCATCGGCGAAATTTCCAATTGGAACCCTTCAGCGATCACTGATTGGGGGTCTACCAGACTCTGGCGAAGGTATTCCTCGCTCTTCCGGCTCGCAATTCCATCGAGCGCCGGGCCAATGGGTCCTCCCTGACCACCGACAACATGGCAGCGGATGCAGGCTGCGACCTGATGCTCATGAAAAATCTGGCGGCCGCGGGCTGAATCACCAACGACTTTCGTGGCGCCCGGTTTGATCACGGAAAACATTTCCTGAAGCTCCACATCGTCATACCAAGCCGTTCCCCGCGAAGTCCCCCATCCGCCAAACAGCAAATTGACACTCATTCTCCCACCTTTGCCGGAATTGAAGATCCGTTCGACCTGAGTCCAATCATTGTTGCGAATCAGAGCGTTCGTCTTGGCTTTTTGCTGGAGCTCATGGACGTTGAGCAACGCGCCCTGGGCTCCGAGAACTCCCCGGG
>JBCDHN010000663.1:0-2870 GCA_038749915.1 Verrucomicrobiota bacterium
AGTTGGACTCCAGAAACGGCTGCGTGTTTTCGGCTGATTTGTTGAATCAGATCGAGCGATTCAGGATGATTTCGAACCAGGCCGAGGGAGAGGATGAGCTGGCGGGCAACCGAAGGATCGTTGTCATTTGCCAGGGGACGGGCGAGGACCTCGAAGCCTACTTCACTGGAAAGAGTCGGCTCGCCGATTTGGATCGCTGCCCGGCGGAGGCGAGCATCACGATCTCTGACAACGTGGGCAAGGAGGTCGAGCTCGGTAGCGCCGATCCCTTCCAATGTCCAAAGCGCATGAAGCCGACCAAGAGCGTTTTCTCCGAAGCGAGCGAGAGCTTTGAGGTGAGGAATGACGGTAGCGCGGTCTTCCCGCAGGATAATCTCTTTCTGCGCAGTGTCCCGCCACCAGCCCGAAGAACTGGAGAGGTGTCGCATTAGCGCCATGGTCGACTCCTCGCTCATCTTTGGCAAATCGACCGATCTTCGTGGCTGAAAATCGCGATGCCGGATCCGCCAAATGCGGCCGTGTTGGTTGTTGTCGCCAAGTCCATTCGCCTCAATGTTTTTGCGACTGTCAGGGTTGAGCCAGGGTGCGTCCTGGATAATGCCGCGATACATGTCCGTCACGTAGAGACAGCCGTCCGGTCCTTCGGCGGTGTTGATGAAGCGTGAGTTGATGTCTGAGCTGCGCAGAAACTCCACGCCATCGGGATCGGTCTTTGAGATCTGAAGCATCTCGCCCGCCTTCGAAATCTCAGCCCGGCGCACGACATGAATGGTGGGGTCGCAGATATAATAGGTGCCACGATCCCGGGCAGGAAACTTGTCGGCACGATAAATACTTTGTCCACAGGCGGAGGTGAATCCACGAATCTCGCTGGCGGAGCCACCCCGATCATTGAGCAGACAACTGCTCCAGGCGGACATGAAGGTGGGTGCGTAGTGAGCGGGGAGAACGACCGGAACTCTGGGAACGTTGGAGGCGAAGTTGCGGGGGATGTTCCAATAGCGTGGGTGAATGTGCGCATTTACGACGGGATCTGAATTTGTGCTCCAATAAAGATCGCCGACATCATCATGCGTGAGTCCCCATTGGGTCCAATGATCGGGTTGTTTCTCGGCACTCCACTCGCCATCGGTATAGCGATAACGTTCCATATTGTAGGTGATGTAGATGTGGTTATCGAGATTCCACATGAGGCCGGAATCCTGATGTTCGACGGATTTCTCCGGTCCGTTTCGTCCCACTGGTCCCCGTTTGTAGAGCATTTTGGATTCGTCGGCGACTCCGTCATTGTCGGTATCACGCCATGCCACAACGTCCATGGTGTCCGATTCGCGGACTGCGATCCAACCATTGCTGAGTGGGAGGATCGCCCGGGGAAGATTCAGGTTGTCAATAAAGGTGGTGACATGATCAGCCCGTCCATCTCCGTTGGTGTCGACCAAACGTTTTACGCGCCCGTTGCGCAGCGTCTTGGTGCCGGTCCCGGCAACATCCTGCATATAACTCCGCATCTCAGCAACATACATGGCGCCATCGCGATCCCAGACGGTCAGAACGGGCTCTTGCACCTGAGGCTCAGATGCGAAGAGCTCCGCTACATATCCAGGAGCCAATTCAAACGTTGCCAATTCTTCCTCCGGCGTGAGCATACAGTAAGGATCATCCGCCTTCTTCTTCTGCATGGAACTGAGAGCTTTGTCGGTGGATGAAGTGTTCGTGTTCGGCCAGGAAACCTCGAACGGCGAAAGGATGGAGACGGTGTCAGGACTCGGGAATTCCCGTGGAACCGGGAGCGTCACTTTTCCGGTTGCCACATATTCGCAGGCGCGGGCAAAGAGGGTTTGGAATCCAACGCAATAGAGAGAAGTCGGTTCGCCGCGTCGTAGATCTCCCGGCCAGAGATGCCCCATGCTAGTGACGATCGTTTTGCCGTTTCCAAATTCGACTTCCCAAGTCAAAGGCTCATGGAATCCGCTTCCCCGCTGGGAGGGATCAGAGAAAGCGCTGCTCATCACGGTGAGGTTCTTGGCGGGCCCTCTCATATTGTGGTAGAGTTCATCACTGGCATGCATCCATAGCGGCGGAAAATTTCGCATCACAGGATGATCGGAAGCGCGAACCGCGACCTGGAAGGCGTGCTTCGATCCGTGGCTGGAGTTTCCAGAATTTGGCAAGTCGGCGTCGTTTGCGACAAAGGTTTCTCCATTCTCCGGGTTTACCTTGATGGCGCGGCCGATCGGAGAAGGTCTCCAGCCAAGACCGATGAGTTGGTTGAAGTCGGACCAGTCGCGAAAGGCATTGTTGGCGCCGTGAATGAGGACCACGCCACCGCCTGAGCGAACAAACCCAAGAAAGGCTTCCCGCACTTGAGGGCGCCAATTCGAGCCGTTGTAATTGAGAATGACAACATCTGCGCTGTCGAAATCGGGCATCCAGGCGTCCCAGCGCTGGGCGAGTTCTGCTTCCGCGATGGCTTTTGGAGCTTCGAAATCCTTTTTCGCGGCCTGGAGGTCCGCCGCATCTTCCGGATGTTGGGTTCGACGCGGAACTTTGGGAAACTTCAACTGCGGCGCGGTCGAAACGGCTACGTCAAACCGGCCTGTCGCCTCCAGAATGGCTCGGAGGCAATCGGTGGTCGATTCCCAATCATGATTGTTTCGCCCATCGACGATGAGGACGCGGACTGGTGGTTCAGCGAGCGCGCTGGATGGGGAAAAGGCGAAAACGGCCGCAATCGCAACTCCAAACAGGGATTTCATGGGGGTGAAGACTTCCACGATTAGAAATGCCGGAAGTTGCGAAACCTTAGCGGTGCAATCGTTGAACAGTCCTCAACTCCTGAAAATAGTGAAAATCAGGGAACACTTTCA
>JBCDHN010000664.1:0-2868 GCA_038749915.1 Verrucomicrobiota bacterium
ATAAAGTTACCGGGTTTTTGTCATCGCAGGATTTCTCGGCCCAAGTCAGGATGACACTTCGATGGAACAGCCACGACTTGGAACCGAACGCATTAACTCCATTGATCTGATTCGTGGAATCGCCATCTGCGGCCTCGCTCCGATCAACATTCTCGATTTTGCATCTCCGGATGACTACTATTTAACGCCGGGAGACCTCCGAGGATCGGATCTGGGGCTCTGGGTCGCTGTCTTTATCTTTGGGATGGGCAAATTCATCTCCTTGTTCTCCGTACTCTTTGGTGCCGGAATCGTCTTGCAGACGCAGCGTAGTGACCTTGCCGGAAAGGATACCGCTCGCCGTTATCTTCCCCGGCTGGCTTGGCTCTTTCTCTTCGGGATGTTGCATGCTTACCTGATTTGGTATGGTGATATTCTGGTGGGCTATGCGATTACCGGATTTCTCGTTTTCTGGTTTCGGAAATGGTCCGCCGGGAGGTTGTTAACGGTTGGTGGCCTGATTTATGTTGGATACTCTCTGCTGCTGATCGCCGCGATCACCTGTCTGGCGATCTTTGTCGAGTCCGATGAGTTCTGGAATTTGCTTTCTGAAAGCGGTGCGGGAGACGGGGAGGAATGGGATCCGACTGATCCAACTGGGACCTGGCTTCAGCAGCTTCCAGGTCGCAGTCTCATCGCTCTTTGTGTTCAGATCATCGCCATTCCCTTTCTGATCATACCGATCAACGGGGGGCTGATGCTGATTGGAATGGCGGCCCTGAAGTCCGGTTTCTTTGAAGGATCCTGGAAGCCGTCCCGCTATAGGCTCACTCTGTTTCTGGGACTGGGGCTTGGTCTTTGTCTCTCAGCGATTGGTCTGATCCTCACGGCCATGGGAGGCTGGGAATTCCGGACGTTTACCCTGCACAGTGGCTGGCTGATGGCGGCGACGCCGCTTCTGGTTTGCGGCTATGCGGCTGCGGCCGTGCTTTGGTCCCGGGCCTCGATCCTCGGGTGGCTTCAAAATGGTTTTCGTGCCCTTGGGCGGATGGCCTTCACCAACTATATTGGTCAATCCGTAATTTTTCACCTGCTCTTCTACGGAACAGGATTCGGGCTGCGAGGACAACTCAGCTTCACCATGGTGATGCTTGTTCCGCTGGCGGTATGGGTTTTTCAAATAATCGCGTCAACCTTGTGGTTTCGGGTTTTTCGCTTCGGGCCGTTGGAGTGGATTTGGCGTTGCCTGACGTATCGCACGTGGTTGCCAATTCGAATCCTACCATGAAGGACATGACGTTCATGAAGGCGGATGCTTTGAAGTTTTCATGCTCTTTTTGGTTTCTTTAACAGCACGCGCTTTGAACTTGGGGCTACCAGTCTAGAAACGAAAAAGGGCGACCTGAAATCAGGTCGCCCGGGGGTGGGGTTTTTTGCTGATGGAATCAGCGAATGAGACTAGCGCTCAAGCGTTGCGGTTGCTCCGCGGTAGGTAACCTCAACAGCTTTCGTCTGATGGGGCTGAGTGTTCACAGAACCGGTGGCTCCGCGATACTGAACGAGGCGGCTACCTTGTTGCTGCTGCAGCTGGTCGGTGCGCTGGTCCTGGAGTTCGGACAAGGGAACTGAAACTCCGCGGTAAGTGATGATTGGATCTTTCATTGTTTTATTGGGTGTAAGTTGGAATTTTTAGTTTTCGGATTAGGAAACTGTTTGTTTCGTTGATCACTTATAGAGCACCCGCCGTGCCAACTTTTTAAAATCATTCCATAATTCATTCATTATAAGGGACTTAAAAAGTAGATAAAAATTTCAGGCGTTGGCATGACCGTTTTGTTCAAGGGAATTGGATCATCACGAATCCACCATGTGGTAACTTTCTTACCACATTTGAAGCCTCAGAGCGCCTTGACCGCCACTTCGACGTCGATGCTTCGCCTTCTTCCTCCACCGAGAAGGCTTCCCCGAACGGGAGCGACGTCGTGATAGTCCCTGCCGAAGGCTACGGTGACGTAATGATCGTTGATCCAACAGCGGTTCGTGGGGTCAATACCGACCCAGCCGACTTGGGGAACGAAAACATCCACCCAAGCGTGAGTCGCCTCCGCGCCAATAAACTCGGGCTGTTCACCTTCATCGATTCCAGGGTCGTGAAGGTACCCGCTGACGTATCGAGCTGGAATTTCCAGCGAACGGCAATAGCCAAGCAGCAGATGAGCGAAGTCTTGGCAGGTTCCAATCTTGTCTTGCTGAACTTCAGCCGCTGAAGTCATGCGATGGACGACTTGATCGCGATAGGTGCAGGAATCGAAGATGAAATTACTCAGTCCCTCGACGATTGATCCGTAGGTGGGCTCGCAATTCAGGCGAATATCGATCGCTTCTCGCCACATTTCGGTATTTCGCTCCACAAAGGTGCAATCGACGAGAAATTCGTGAACCAGCTCATCTTCGAATTCGGGCGATTTGGGAAGTTCGATTTGTCCGGCGCGTGCGGGCAGTGCGGCGTCGCTGTTCGTCGTCACCTCTGATTCCGCAATGATCTCCAACTTCGCATGCTTTTCCTCCACCTCGAAGGAATGAACCAGATTTCCGAAGAGATCGCGGGCTTCTTGAAGGGAGGAATCCGGGTTGACTCGGATTTCGAGAGGGCCGGGTTCCTGGCGCTGGGTTTCTTCGGGAGCCAGACGCAGCTCATTGATGTTGGATCGAGCAGGAAGGCTGTAGGAATAGGTGGTTCGATGAAAAATTTTCAGCCGCATAAAGGCAAATTGGGAATGCTACAGGTCGCAAGTGTTGGAGTCTAGACGTGCAAAGAAGGGAAAGCGTTTGAACGAGATGAAAAAAAACAGCTTACCCCGAACCGTTTTCAGCAAACTCTTTGGGAAG